>CAZSJB010000220.1:312-5653 GCA_964606625.1 uncultured Tepidisphaeraceae bacterium
CAGCTTTGCCCTGCGCATCAACGGTCATGTCGCGCCGCTGGAAAACCTCTATCGCCTGATCAAACTGCACCCCGATGACATGCAGCACCATGTCGAACGCTGGATGGTCGAGCTGCTGCGTGCAGGCGAAGGCATCCCCGATCGCGACAGCCGTTTCGACGATCTGCGCGACCGGATTCTGCCGGTTATCGTCAACACCCAAAGCCTCGAAGTCGACGCCAATGCAATGATCACCCAGCCGTTTCTGGACGAGCTGAGCATCGCCTACGCGATCGACCATGACCGCACCATCGCGTACGTTTCGCGCAAGCAGTTCGTCCAATGGAAGGTGGATCTGGAAGACATGCACCAGGTGGCCTTGGACAACCTGGTCACTCGAAGTGACGCCATCCAGGCCCATGCAGCCCAGGATGAGGATGGGCGGGTCAACCTGGTCCTTTTCCAGACGATGGACGGCTACGACGCCAGCCGCATCCTGCTGCCCAATCTGCATGATCGCCTGCGCGAATACCTGGGCAGCCCCTTCGCGGCGGGCATCCCCAACCGCGACATCCTGCTGTGCTTCCGCGACGATGAGGACCTGCTCAACCGCATTCGACCGCAGATCAAATCCGACTACCACGCCATGCCCCACCAGATCAGCCCCAACCTGCTGCTGGTCACCCCCGATGGCATCGCGCCCTATTCAGCATAGGGTTATTTGTCAGGGATGGACTTAGTCCTTGCTTGTCACCGGCTGTGATCACTCTGTCACGGGACGGTAACGGGGTTTGAGCTCGATCTCCCAATCCGTGCTGAGTGTCTTCACCGCGCGCAGCGGGATCTCGCCCTCGACCAGCTCGTACAGGATCACATCCGTCCGACGCCAGGCCTCATCCATCGGATCCACCGGATCATCCCCAGCCGGCGCCGGCATGTAGGCAATCTGGTCATTACCGCGCCAGTTGGGCCACATCGCCTGGATCATCGCCCGCTGTGTGATATCGCGCAGCACTCGCGGATTGTCACCGCTGGTCTCCACCATCATCAATTCAATCCGGGGCAGCCCCCCGTCGCGGGGTGTGATGCGCTCATACAGGAGGTGCCGCCCATCCGGGCTGATCGTAAACAGCCCGCTCGTCCACTCGGCAATGACGTTCACGCTACCGTCCGCGCGGTGATATCGAGCAATGCGGATCGGATGTTCACTGGGATTAAATGCCTGGCCTTTCTGCTCCGTGGCACTGAACAGAATGCCTTCTCCCAGCGGTTGAACCCACCCCACAGTCCCCGTCTCGATGTCCAGCAGCGTCTGCCGCTCGAGTTGATCGCGCGTCACATCCAGCGTGACCTCGATCAGCCGGCTGGGCTGATTGGCAGCAGGTTTTTTCGAATCCCGAGGCATCGCATAGACCAGGCGGCTGTCACCGGTGAAGGCGGCTGCCGAATGGCAGTTCCGCTCGACCAGGTGCAGTGACTGGGTCGGCAGATGCCATGCGAAAAGCGACAGTGTCATCTCATCGCCGCCTGGCACCCCCGTAACCATCGCCAGCCAGTTGCCGTCGGGGCTGATCTGCAGATTGATCAGCATCTCGGACAGCATGAACAGCGGCTTCACACTCTCTGCGCTGTAGGCCACGACAACCGGCGGTTCTTCAGGCGGCTCGGCGGGCGGGGTCACGTCCGCATCCGCCCATCGCGACTGGAAAACCGTCGGCTCGAAGGGGGCATCCGGTATCGCGGCAGCCGACAGCGCAAAGTACGCCGTCCGCCCATCCGCCGTCCACACCGCCGTCCCCTCGCCCAGTGCCTTGAACTGGATCCGCCCCTCGGCATCGATGACGGCAACCTGCCCGTAATTGATGTAAACAGCCCGGCTTCCATCGGGCGACCAGAAAATCCGCGCCGGGATATGACACCCTCCAGCCGGCAGGATCATGAACAGCAGGAGAATCTCCAAACCCCACAGGTGGCGAACTGGGTGCGAATATGTCATGGCATCGTTTAAATTGCGCTAGCGCCGCGTTAAGCCCTTGTCTCTCAACAGTGCAGGCTGAACTTTGTTATCATGAGTAAGCTTATTGCGAATCATGATAATCCTTCACACGGGCATTCGGAACAATCTCCCGCCGGGAATCGCACCATGACCCGATCTGCCGACACCACCTCGCCTATAGAACGCAAGCGCATTCTCGTGGTCGATGATGAGGCCGACATCGTGGACATGGTTGCCTACAACCTTCAGCGCCACGGGTTTGAGGTGCTCACCGCGCACGACGGGTCCACCGCCCTGGATCTGGCGCAGCAGCAACAGCCGGACCTGATGATCCTTGACCTGATGCTGCCCGGAGTCGACGGGACGGAGGTCGCACGACGGCTGAAGGCAGATCCGCAGACCAGCGGCATCCCCATCATCATGCTCACCGCCCGCAGTGAGGAGATCGATGAAGTCATCGGACTGACGCTTGGGGCGGATGATTACATCACCAAGCCATTCAGCATGAAGATCCTGCTGGCTCGCTTGAACAACGTGCTTCGCAGGACTGAGGTGCAACCTGTCGAGGAATCCTCCGAGGACCAGATCAAAGCCGGCCCTCTCCTGATCGACCTGGCCCGCTACGAAGCGCGAATTGACAAGACGCTCATCCCCCTGACCGTCACGGAATTCAAGCTGCTGGCCGCCCTGGTGACGGCGCGCGGGCGCGTGCTGACGCGCAATCAGCTCATGGACAAGGTGCTGGGCGAAGATGCCATCGTGACCGATCGCGCCATTGATGTGCATGTCACGGCGATTCGTCGCAAGCTGGGAGATCATCACTGGCTGATCCGCACCATTCGCGGTGTGGGATACCGGTTCCAGGAATCACCGGAGGAGCATGATTGAGCGCGCGGGCACACCAGGCTGGATCGGCTTCTTCCACGGCGCCACAGCGCGTGCGGCCGATATCGATTCGTGGGGTGATCCGCAGCGCGACGTGGTGCGCGCTGATCACACTGATATCGGGAATGCTGGTCTATTCAGCCGGCCGCGAAGGGTCTGCCGGATCGGCAGTGCTGGTCCTGCTGCTGGCGATGGCCGGCATCATGGCGGTGACGATCCGGGCTGCGCGCCGAATCTACCAGGCGTGGATCGAGCCGGTAGAAGCGCTCGTGGCCGACATCGACCGCATGGCTGGGGGATCGTGGCATTTTCGGGCGCGCGATCCGGCGGCTGCCGAGTTGCAGCCGCTGGCGGAGGGAATCAACCACCTGGCCCATCAGGCGCAGCAACAACTGGCTGACCTGCGCCAGCAGCGGCGCGACCTCCAGGTCCTGGTCGACACCCTGCCCGATCCGATCATCGCCACCGATGCCAACCAGCACATCACCCTCACCAACGCCGCCGCGGCCCGGCTGCTTCGGCGCACTCCCTTTCAACTGCTGGGCAAAACGCTGGTCGAAATCGGCACCGAACCGACCATCCTTGAGATGCACGAACAGGCCCTGCGGCGGAACCCCTTGGCAGGCAATGACGACTACGCCCAGCGGGAGATTCGCGTTCAGCGCAATGGCCTCAACCTGACCTTCCAGGCGGCTGCGCTGCGACTGGAAGCCGGTGGCGTGCGGCTGGTGCTCCGCGACATCTCCACCCTCGCGGCTGCCATGCAGATGAAGACCGATTTCGTCGCCAACGCCAGCCATGAGCTGCGCACTCCCATCGCCGCGATCAAAATCGCCTTTGAAACCCTGCGCGAGGTCTACCGTGAGGATCCCTCCCAAATCGAGCGCTGTATCTCCATCGTTGACGGCCAGATCCATCGCCTCGAAGAGCTGTTAAGCGACCTGCTGGACTTGTCCCGCGTGGAAAGTCAGGAACTCAAACCCACCTTGGCTGAAGTCCTGCCAGCCGACCTGTTCCGATCGCTTTCCAGCGCCATGGGCACGATGGCGCGCCAGAAACAGATCGAACTGGTGTTCGATGACAGCCGCATGCATCGCCCCTCGCTGCGCACTGATCCGCGCCTGCTCAACCTCGCGCTGAAGAATCTGGTCGAAAACAGTCTCAAATTCACGCCACCGGGGGGACGCGTGACGGTTTCGATCCAATCGGATGAAAACGAAGTGCGCGTGGTGGTGAGTGATACGGGAATCGGGATTCCCCCGGAACAGGTGGAACGGGTATTCGAGCGGTTTTACCAGGTGGATCCTGCGCGATCCGCCAGTGCCGGACGTGGCACCGGCCTGGGGCTGGCGATTGTCAAACATGCCATCGCTGCCCTGGGCGGAAAGGTTCAACTCACCAGCCAGCTTGGGCAGGGCACGACGGTCAGTTGCATCCTGCCGACCTGAGATTTTGCGATTGCCTGCTCAGATGTCGGTTTCATCCGCCCCGCAGGCCAGTCGTCTACTGTCAAGTGACGACTTGCTCTATAATCGCCCCCCTATGTCAGCCAAGATCATCGACGGAGCCGCCATCGCGGCGGGTGTGAAGGAACAGGTACGGCAGCGGGTCGCAGAACATGCCCAGGCGGGCCGGCCGGTCTACCTGGTTGCCGTACTCGTGGGCGCCTCCCCGGCAGGCGAACTGTTTGCCCATCGGCAAGCCGAAGCCTGCCGCGCCGTCGGAATCGAATACCAGCTCATCACCCTCCCGGCTGACAGCACCTTCGAGCAAGTTTCACAAACCATCTCGAAGCTCAACCATGATCCCGCCGTTACCGGGATCATGCTCCACCTGCCCCTGCCACCACACCTCGATGCCACCGAGTTGCAGTACCGCATCGATCCGCTGAAGGATGTCGAGGGCGTCAATCCCGCCAATATTGGCTACGTGGTGTACGGGCATACGCTGATCGCGCCGTTCACCGCGCTGGCGGTCATCGAACTGATCAACTCCACCGGCGTCGAACTGCGCGGTGCCGAGGTCACGGTCGTCGGGGCCAGCCAGATCGTCGGCCGCCCGATCTCACTGCTGCTCACCCAGCAGATGGCAACCGTCACCACCTGCCACATCGCCACCCGCGACCTCAAGCTCCACACGAAGCGCGCCGACATCCTCGTTGCCGCAGCCGGCAAGGCCGGGCTGATCACCGCCGATCACATCAAGCCCGGGTCCATCGTGATCGATGTCGGTATCAACCGAATCACCCATCCTGACGGCACCAAGCAAACCGTCGGCGATGTCGATTTCGAGCAAGCCAAGGAAGTCGCCGGCTACATCACCCCCGTTCCCGGTGGCGTCGGCCCGATGACCGTTGCCATGCTCCTGAAAAACACCCTCCGCAGTGCCGAATTGCTGGCGAAGAAGTAAGCCACAGATGGGGCACAGATGAACGTGTTTGCACGCGAGTTACATCCCTGCCTACCGTCCAGCCAAGTAGGG
>CAZSJB010000221.1:0-5651 GCA_964606625.1 uncultured Tepidisphaeraceae bacterium
AGGTTGATGTGGGTGATCAGCGTCAGAATCTTCTTGATCACCGCGAGCAGTATCCGGACAGGCAACCATAACACCTTTGGCCGCGCAGCATGCGTTGCGCGCTGGAGGCGATAGACCGTTAGCGCCCAGAATCCTTCGGAGAACCACCCGCTATAGCCATGCTTTCGGAAGCGCGCAAGATCTGCCCGCCATGCGCGCCATTGGCTGTCACCGGCCCACTGTTTGATGGTATCGCCGTTATAGATCATGGACGGCTGGTCCCGTACTCGAGCAATGCCCGGTATTTGGGTGCATTCTCCAGGGGTTCGTCCTGGTACTGCAGATGTCCCCATGAGCCGTATCTGCCCTGGCGGCCCACGTAGGCGAAGGCTACAAAAAGGCTGCCACCGGCATTGTGGAAGCCTTCGAGCATCTTGCGATAGGCTTCTGTCATGAGCGGATGGGTCTGGCAGTCCCAGGCAGCCTGTTTCCAAGGAACATAGTTGTTCCGTCCCCCGCCGAAGCCGCCAATAGGGATGATGTGCTGACCGCCTTCATAGGCGATCAGGGGAATATGGCGGTTGAGTTTCCCGGACCATTCGGCTGCCAGCTCGGCATGTCTGGCGATGCGCGGCAGACTGTTTTCTTCAATGTTCCTGATGGCACTGCGCAGCACCTCTTCAGCCGTAGTCGATTCAGTAAACGCCTTGGCATCTTCGCGGCGCGGCCCGAAGTAGGCCGCACAGGAGATGGCATCAAACTCACCGTTCAGACGTTCAGTGACTTTCTCAGCCACCCAGGGGTTGTAGTGCTGCCCGGCTGCCACGCGAATGATGCGGTGCTTCTGATCGCCAAAGACTTCATGCCAGATTTTCCAGTCCCGCAATGCTTCGTCGGCTGTGACATAGGGCGCCGGGATACCGCGAAGTTTGGCTTGCTCCTGCACCCACCGGCCTTGGGAAAACAGGGTATTCCATGCTTCGTTGGACCACTCGACATAGATCTGGGCATCGGGATGAAGCCGATCGCGCACCATGGTTGCAAACTGACGCACAAAGTCATCATCCGCCAGATGCGGCATGCAGAACCACGGGTCAGCCTGCAGTTCATTGCAAAGCTCGATCATGTATTCGAGCGCCACCCCATTTGGTCCGGATTGACGAATACTCTGGGGAGTAGTACGGTCGGCCCAATGCACGAGCGTGCTGTTGTTGGTCGCCCCCCAGTCCATAAAGCGGATGACTTTAAACGGCTTGAGGCGCTCAATGAACAGCGGGTGGAATGGCGATTGTGCATTTTCGAATCCAGGCATCCAGACGCGGATATTGCGAATGGGATCATTCGGATCGGATTCAATGATCTTCAGAAGAATACCGCCATTTCCGGGTCGTACACTCACTTCATACCGGTTGGCTGTAGCGCGGCGGGCACCAATGGCATCCATGCCAAAGTCAATCGTCCCCTTTCCTTCGAAGGTACAGACATAGACGCCGCCAGGATATCGGCCATTGATCTCCCGGCACATGAGAGTGGCGGCTGCCTGGCCGGGATTGAGCAGCGGATACCCCTCAGGCGTCAGTTCCACTTCTTCCTCCGTATTCCAAGGTCCACCGCGCATCTGCTGCGGAATCCATGGCCGATGATGCTTGAAGACATCCACAAAATCCCAGGATGTGCTCCAGTCCTTCACGCTGCCGAGATTCATTCCGATCGCCAACTGCCCCGCCAATGCAGCCTCAGCGGGATCCTGAGCCATACAAGGCAAGACCACAGACAGGCTAGAGACTACCACCAGTGAGATCAGGAAAAGCCTCCGCAGACCCGCGGTAAACGTCTTGTGGATGGGAAGAAGGAGCATCGGTGTAACAATCAATAATTTGAGTTTATCGATCCAGCCTGGCCCTCGCCGCTATGGAGAATACGTGCAAAGTCCATGCGGCGTTATGTTACAAAAACGGCTGTTCAGTATACCCCCTGAGCCCAGGCTCCGCCCCTTTCGGCTGCGCATGCCCTTTATGTGCAGCCGTCAACTGTGGATCTGATTTGGATCGAACCCTCCGCTCTCTCCTGACGGACATTCATCAACTCTCACCGAGCAAGGAGACAATTGAATGATGCCAATCAGATTAGAAGCGGTATTTGCTTCCCCGGATTTGCAGGTACTACTATACACTACAATTACTCTATACAGTTCTCTTATGCAAGATTAATCACAAAACTGCACGATAGCGTTGGAGGGCATTCTGCCAGTCTGGAATAGTACGGGATAGCAGTCGCTGGGTGGCTTGAACATCCAACACGCTGTAAGCCGGCCGCTGTGCGGATTGGGGATGCTGTTGTTTCCATTCGGCTGCGGTGATACGGAAGAGCTCTGCCGACACATCGAATGTCGCAAGAATGGCCTGTGCGAAATCATGCCAGGTTGTTTGCCCGCTGTTCGTGGCATGGTGGATACCGGCTGCATCACGTTCGATCAAATCCAGAATCATGCCCGCCAGGTCATAGGTATATGTTGGCGTACCGACCTGGTCGCTAACTACACTGAGTGGCTTGCCCGCGCGAGCGGCATTCAGAATCGTTTGGGGGAAACAGTTGCCTTGGGGTCCATACAACCACGCCGTCCGGACGATCAGCCAGCCGGGCGGATCGATCTCGCGCAGACGCTGCTCACCCAGAAGCTTCGACCTGCCATAGGCATTAAGAGGATTGGTGGTATCGCCCGGCTGATAGGGCCTCTGCTTCATACCGTCAAACACAAAGTCGGTGCTGATATGCACCATTTTCGTCCCATGCCGAGCCGCGGCTTGGGCAAGATTGTCCACGGCATAGCCGTTGACGGCGTTGGCCACTTCAGGCTCGATCTCACAGCGATCGACATTGGTGCAGGCAGCGCAGTTGATCAGCAATGTCGGCTGACGCTCGGCAAAAATCCGATTCACCGCGTCCGGCTGGGTAATGTCCAGCATCTGCGCATCACAGGCAAAGAACCCATGTCCTCGCTGAGTCAGCTTGCGCTTCACTGCATGCGCCAACATGCCACGGGCACCGGTAATGAGGATGGAATCAAAAACACCGGACATATCTGCAGACACCAAGGGGCCCAACGGACATAACCATCATCCTGCCTTACGCGTGCATGTCCGCTTCGACGGCACAGGCAAACCATGCGATCTTCAATGTAACAGCCTCAACAACCCCTCGATTTCATGAAGACAGGGGAAAAGCTTGTCCTTGGCTGACATCGTCGCCTGGCTGCGCGTAATTCCCCATTCGATAGCCAGTGCAGGATCGTCAAAGGCTATCCCTCGCTCGTGCTTGGGCGAGTAATAGTTGCTGACCTTGTATGCAACCTCGGTATCCGGCTCGAGGGTGACAAACCCATGAGCAAAGCCCGCCGGTATATAGAGTTGACGGAAGTTCTGAGCGCTTAGCATCACTTTTACATGCCGGCCATATGTGGGGGAATGGGGACGGATATCCACAGCCACATCGAGGAGGCTGCCGCGCAGCACGCGAATCAGCTTCGCCTGGGCAACTGGGGGAAGCTGGAAATGCAGTCCCCGTACCGTGCCAATCGCTACGGAGAGCGACTGATTATCCTGAACGAACGTGGCATCGACCCCCAGAGCATGGAAATGCTCCGCGTTGTACGTTTCCGCGAAATAACCGCGGTTGTCCCCAAACTTCGTCGGCTGGATCAAAATCACTTCCGGAATTGCGGTGGCAAAGCTGACAAAGTTACCCGCTGATGCGATCGGCTTCAGCCCTGTCCCTACCCCCGAGCCCTGCCAGCCGGCCAATGTGCCTGTCGTCGCCATCATCGCTCCCGGTGAAGTGGTTACCGTTCAACGACTTGCGTACTGCATTTCATAATACTGCCGGTAGGCACCGCTCTTGATCGCGCGCCACCAGTCTTCGTTCTTTCGATACCACTCGATGGTAGTTTTGATCGCCTCTTCGAATCGATGCCGGGGCACCCAGTTCAGTTCCCGCTTGATCTTGCTGGCATCAATAGCATATCGGCGATCATGGCCGGGGCGATCCTTGACATACTGCACGGATTCGTCCCAGTCTCGGCCCATCTCCCGCAAGATCATCTCGGTGATCTGGCGGTTTGTAAGCTCGTTGTCGCCCCCAATGTTGTAAACCTCGCCCAGGCGACCCTTGTTCAACACTGTCCAGACGGCGTCACAGTGATCTTCCACATACAGCCAGTCCCGGATATTTAACCCGTCCCCATACAGCGGAAGTTTTTTGCCCTCGATCAGGTTGGTCACAAAAAGTGGAATCAGCTTTTCAGGAAACTGATATGGCCCGTAGTTATTGCTGCATCGCGTGATCAGCACGGGCATGCCAAACGTGTGATAGTACGCCCGCACCAGGCAATCCGCCGCAGCTTTGCTGGCGCTGTAAGGTGAATTAGGCGCCAAAGGTGTTTGCTCGGTGAACTTCAAATCCGGCCGGTTCTCCGGAAGTGTGCCGTAGACCTCGTCGGTGCTGACCTGGAGGAATTTGCGAATCTCAAACTGGCGTGCAGTATCCAGCAGAACCTGGGTTCCAACGACATTGGTTTGGATGAAGGGCCCCGATCCCAGGATACTGCGGTCAACGTGGCTTTCAGCCGCAAAGTGGACAATCTCGCTGACCGCATAGTCCCGAATCACTGTTTCAACAGCGGTAGCATCGCAGATATCCGCTTTAACGAAAACGAGGTGCTCTGGATACTGCTCGAGCAGATCTTGCAGATTGGCCAGGTTGCCCGCATACGTCAGCTTGTCCAGGGCGATCAGCTTGACACGCTCACCACGTTTGAGCAGCAACCGGACAAAGTTGCTGCCGATAAACCCTGCAGCACCGGTGACCAGGATCGTTCGCATATGCATGTGTTCAGTGCGTCGGATGATCCCCACATGGTTTCATCCGATCATACCCCCAAATATGTGGAGCTGCTCATTTATTTATTCGCCCCGTTTTGAGCCACCGTGTTGCAGGCCCGAAGGTAGAAGTCAATGTTTTCGCCCGCATCCGCCCAGAAGCCGGCGATTTTGTCAGCCGTCATCTCGCCGCGTTGGATATAAGCGTTGTTGACATCGGTGATTTCCAGCTCGTTACGGGCTGAAGGTTTAAGCGTCCTGACGATGTCAAAGACCTTGGCGTCGTAGAAATAGACGCCGATAACCGCCCAGTTGCTCGTGGGATTCTGGGGCTTCTCGACAATGCGAAGCACTCGCCCATCCGGCGCCAGCTCGGCTACACCGTAGGCACTGGGATTCTCCACCTGAGACAGGAGGATCTTGGCGCCGGCTCCCTGGTGGCGGAATTTTCGACAGATATCGGTGATGGCGTACTCAAGGATGTTGTCGCCGAGGATGAGGAGAATCGGCTGGCCGTCGGCGAAATCTTCTGCCAAGGAAAGCGCGTCGGCAATGCCGCCGGCGCCTTCCTGGTAGGCATAGTTGAGACTCTTCAGCCCGAATTCCCGACCATTGCCCAGCAGGCGGATGAAGTCGCCGGCATTGTTGCCGCCGGTCACCAGCAGCACCTCGTCGATGCCAGCCTTCACCATGCACTCGATGGGGTAGAAGATCATCGGCTTGTCGTAGATCGGCAGCAAATGCTTATTGGTGACCTTGGTCAGCGGCAATAACCGGCTGCCTGTTCCGCCTGCCAGA
>CAZSJB010000222.1:0-5636 GCA_964606625.1 uncultured Tepidisphaeraceae bacterium
CCGATGCGACACCGCCGGCTCGACCAGCGCTGCCACCACGCGCGCTGACAGATCCACCGGCCCCGGAAGAAACCGCATCGGCTCTGCATCTTGCTTTGGCTGGGCGAGCGTCACAGCCGGTTGAATCGCACGCGCCCCGGTGTCTTCCACCCGCAGGTACATCGGCTGATACGGCGCTGCCGCGCTACCCACCACCGGCCCGAAAGGCACAAACCCCAGGTGACGGTACAGCCGAAGCTGACGCAGCGTGCCCGAGATAATCGCCAGGTCATACCCTTCGCGCACCAATTGCTGCGTCAATGTCCATAGCAGTCCGTGCAGCACCGCTCCGCCGCGATGCGCCGGGTCAATCGCCAGCAGGCGAATCTCACACACCCGTCGCCCCGCGGGTAGATGCTCATCCAGGTCCGCCAGCTTCGCATCCAGCGAGAACGGTCGATCGCCATGCCACGCCACCATCGCGATCACGCGATCGCCCTTCACACCAACCAGATAGGTATTGTGCGCATGCTGTGCATCAACCAATCGCCCATCCGGCGCTGGCAGATGCTGCGGGATCTCCTCGACAAACGTGCGATGGTTCAACCGGCTGATCTGGTCAAACTCCCACCCTTCCGTGGCAACCTTGAACCGCACCGATGTGGCTGTGCTGATCATCGTCCTCCCGTGCTAGAGTGTGCCAACGCATGATTAGCTTACACTAACTTCCGTGCTCCGCCCACAACGAATTTCGCCAGCGGCTTGACCCGGAGTACCGAGCCGATGATCTTCACCCTCATGCGCGTACTCATCATCGGCGGAACGGGATTGATCAGCCGCGGTATCGTGAAGCACCTGCTCGATCGCCAGGCTGACATCACGATGTTCAATCGCGGTCAGCGCGACAACCCGCTGCCTCCCACCGTCAAGGCGATTCACGGCGACCGCAACGATCCGGCTGCCCTGCGGCAGACGCTGGATGCCGGGCGGTATGACGTGGTGATTGACATGATCTGCTTCAACGCCGCCCAGGCGGACGCCGCTGCGCAGGTCTTCGCCGGCCAGTGCGCACAGTACATCTTCTGCTCGACGGTCTGCACGTATGGCGTGGAAGTGCCACCGAACGTGCTGGTCGATGAAACCTTCCCGCAGAAGCCGATCAGCGACTACGGCCGCAACAAGCTCGCAGCCGAGCGCGCGTTCGCACAGGCCGGCCAGCGCGGCGATTTCAACGTCACGATCATCCGTCCCAGCAGCACCTACGGGCCGGGCGTGCATCCGATCGACAACCTCGAAGGCAATTCGCCCGCATGGGACCGGATCGACAAGGGGCTGCCGGTGTTGTGCGCCGGCGACGGGCTGGGGTTGTGGGTCAGCACCCATCGAGATGACTGCGGCAAGCTGTTTGCCTATGCGTGCCTTAATCCGAAGACCTACGGCCAGGCATACAACGCCACACGTGACCGGATCTTCACCTGGCGGGATTTCTACCGCGAAGGCGCGGCTGCCCTGGGCAAGACCGCCCAGGTGCTGTTCATGCCGGCTCAGTGGATTATCCAGAAAGACCCCAAGCGGTTTGGTCTGCTGCGGGAGATTACCCAGTATCATGGCGCTTATTCATCCGCGAAAGCCAAGCGGGATGTCCCTGAGTTCCAATGCGAGATCGATTTTGAAACAGGAATGCGCCAAACACTGGCGGATTCCAGGCAGCGCGGCGCCTGGAGAAGCAGCGAAGGCGATACGCTGTACGAATCCATGGTAGAAGAAGCTCTGCGGCTGGGCATAAAGCCGGTAACCGTGTGATCTTTATCCTCTTTGGGGTTTCTGCCGATAAATACCCACACCAAGAGGGAATGAGGCACACACAAAAAGGGGATTTTCAATTGAATATCACCACCACCGGCGGCAGCGATGCCATGCATCTGTCCGCTCAGCACTTTGCAGAAGTCGTCTATGCGCTTCGCCACAGTGGCAGTGAATTATCCGGCCACGAACGACGGCAGATCACGCGAATCGAAGTCCAGTGTCGGCTTCAGATTGCGCGCTACACCAGCGGGAGCGGCGGCGAGGAGTTCACCGCCCTGACGCGCGATATCTCGATCGGTGGGATCGGCTTGCTCCAGTCGATCCAGATGAAGCCCGGCGAAGAGATTGTCGTCCGCCTCCCGCGCCAGGACCGAACACCGCTGTTTATGCTGTCGAAGATCACCTACTGTCACCAGATGGCAGATGGCATCTACGGCATCGGCGTGCAGTTCAATCGCCTGCTCAACCTCGACTCCACCCCGCAGAAAACGATCGAACAGATCCGCCAGAGCATATTGGGATAGGCCACGCACCGATCGATCGGGTGTTAAGCGATC
Organism: uncultured Tepidisphaeraceae bacterium; assembly: GCA_964606625.1. Taxonomy (GTDB): domain Bacteria; phylum Planctomycetota; class Phycisphaerae; order Tepidisphaerales; family Tepidisphaeraceae; genus CALEKX01. Next base: position 2,343 of record CAZSJB010000222.1, read on the forward strand.
CGCCAGGCGACACCGCGCGCACCGGCGCGCAACCCGATCGTTGGCTTCGTTCTCGAAAAAAGCACGGGCCCGTTCAAACCCAAAATGCCGGCTGGCGCTGCGAAAGCGAGGATTTTGCCGCAATGCGTTGGCTTCGTTTGGGTTCGTTTTTGGCTTCGTTTCGCCCCCACGGCGCAACTGCGATTCGGCCATTCCACCCCATCGCCGCGCTGGCCACGACTGCGCAGCATCGCCCCGCGCCGCACTGACACGGCGCCACCACACACACCAACCCATCAGCCGGCCAACAACATCCATCGCAACCTCCCGCGCAGCGACAACCGGCATCTCCACGAGATGCTCTACCCCTGGCTGACATTGCGCGATCCATGCGACAACCTCGCGCGCAATTTTCGCCCCTCCCCACTTCTCTATCCAAAACGCGGAAGCAAGATCTCTCTCATGCCCTGATTCCCCTTTCAAAGCGTTGCGCCCCCGTGCGCGCGATCAATCACTCCGCCGCAGGTCATTCGACAAGACGCGGCTGTGCCTCCACAGTCGATATGGCTGAACAGAAGACCGGCCGTCACACGACGGATGTCAGAAGGAGATCACTTCATATCGTGTTTCTTGCGTTTGCGGGCAGTGATCTTGTTCCGTGAAGACGATTGTCCCCCGCGTCCCGCCAGCCGACGCACAGGCACACCTGCCAGCGCCTCCGGATCCATCATCCGGGCATTGACGGCGATCCGCGCATCATTGGCTGTGTTCACGCGCGTGTAGTGCGTGACACAGCCGCAGCGCCGACAAAAGTGATAGAGAAACGTCCCCGTCCTGGACGCGTGCGTCGAGATAGCTCCCTGCGCATGTCGTACGTGCACCGATGGCTGCGTGTAGTAAGCCCATCGCGCTCCATATCGGCGGCAGATCGAACACCCGCACTCGGTCAATGTGCGCGGCCGCCGGGCAATCTCAAGCCGAACGGCACCGCAGTGGCAGGATGCATAAAGCATGGCATCGCCTGGTCTTCCCCTCCTGGCCGGACAATCCGTTCCAACCGGAACAATCCTGACGGGGGGATGCGCCAGCGCTGGCAGCCTCGTTACGCAGCCCGCCGGCGCCGCATCAGACCCAACGTACCGATGGCGATGAGCGACAGCCCAGCCGGTTCGGGAATGAGCAGACCGGCATCGAGCAGGAACGCAGCCTGGCCGCTGAAATCGCCGTCGTCATACCATCCAACCCCGACGATCAGGCCCGAATCGTTGATCGAATACGCCGATTCCAGCGTCCACTTCGCCCCTTCCACTGGATTGACCTGGTCCAGCCAGACATCGAGGTTGATCATCTGCCCATCGACTCCGGGAGTGCCGATATACAGAAACGCTCGATCCTCCCAATCCTCTTCTTCGCTCAATTCGCTGCTGCCAACGATATGACCATGCGCGTTGATGTCATTGGCGAGGCTGTAGCTGTTGGGATCACCAAGGTTGCCCAGGTCGTGCATCTGGCCATCGGCATAGAGAAAGGCGCTATACCCATCCTCGGTTTCGGCTTCCCCGACGATTTGCCCGGCATCATTGATCGCATATGCCCAGCTTTCCCATCCACCCGGGAGCGTGCCGAGATCCTGCATCGAACCATCAACGCCCGGCGTGCCGGTGTAGAGGAAAGCCCTCTCGTCCCCATCGCCATTCTCGGAATAACCCACGATCTGCCCGGCGTTATTGATGCCGTACGCCCCGCTTTCACTGCCGCCAAGCGTCCCCAGGTCGTGCATTTGGCCCCCCGAATAGAGGAACGCTCGCAACCGACTCCGGTTGTCATACGCCTCACCCACGACCTGCCCCAAGTCGTTGACGCCGTTGGCATAGGCGGTATCGCCGCCCAACGTGCCCAGGCTGACCATTTGGCCGTCGACGCCCGGGGTGCCCGTATAGATCATGGCGTGTGTGACACCGAAACTGGGCATATCGGTATCCCCGACGATATGCCCGGCGTTGCTGATGGCGTAGGCAGCGCTGTTCCCATCGTCCCCATCCAGGCTGCCCAGGTCGTGCAACTGCCCGTCGACGCCCGGCGTGCCGATGTATACAAACGCCCGCCATTCCCAGCCGTCATCGATGTAGCCTGCCACCTGCCCTGCGTTGTTGATCCCATAGGGGAAAAAGTCTGCACCCAGGTAGTGAATGTCCCCCGGCGCCCCTAGCGCCGACGACAGGGTCAATCCTCCAGCCACAACCGCTACGAAAGCCCCTCGACCAAGATACGCCATCCCCAGCATCGTGCATTTCTCCCATCGCTTGAAACTACCCCCTTTTCTGTCTGCGGGTTGCGAAAAATACGCGCCGCCCAAGGCAAGTTCAAGACAAAATCAGAGCATTATCGGATTTTTTTCTTAGGCCGGAATGGAGACAGCAGACGGCTGCCCGATCACGCGCTGTGATCGCGTCTGGCGTAGCCGCGCATTCCAACTATTCGGCCTTCGATTCGGCGCAAGCGAACTGGCATCCGGTCGCTGCCGTCGTCAGACCCGACGCCGACGCGTTCCGAGCGCGGCGACGGCTGCCAGGAGGCAAAGGCCCGCGCTGGCTGGCTCGGGAACGATTGCAACCTGCTGAATCGTGATGACGCCGTCGGCGCTGCCGTAGATAGCACTACTCCAGTGGCCTCGGGCGCTGGGGGAGAAGGGACCGGCGGCGTTAATGTACGAGCCGTCGAGGCCATATTCGATCAGGATGCGGCCACCGCCCCCTTCGGAGGCGCCCAGCCCGCCGTCTGCGGAAATCCTCGAGCCCTCGGCAAGGATGATGGAATTGCCGTGAAGGATGATGCCGCCGCCGCTGCCGCCACCGCTGAAGAGGAAGAAGGACTCCACGGAGGCCCCCCATCCGCCGTCGGCCGTGATGGCGCCTTCAACGAGGATGCCGTCGGGGGCAACGAGCTCGAACGCGCCGCCACCTCCACCGCCACCGCCGCTCGAACCACCATAGCCGCCCCCACCACCGCCACTGCCGCCTTCGAGCATGACCGTGAGGTCGCCGTAGGTTGCACCCGGGCGCCCGGCGGGCGCATAGTTCGTGGGGGCCTGGGTGCCCCAGCCGCCGATGCCACCAAATCCGCCGCCCCCACCAAACCCGATGTTCATCACGTTGTCGACGTTGGTTGCCCCGCCTCCCCCGCCACCTCCGGGCCGTGAGGAGACGATGGGATTGCTGGCGCCGCCGGTCTGGTCATTGTACCCCCCCGTGCCGGAGATTACGGTGACGCCACCGGGACCGGGTGGGAGTTCGACGCGCGAGCCGCCGCCGTCGC
>CAZSJB010000223.1:0-5616 GCA_964606625.1 uncultured Tepidisphaeraceae bacterium
TGCTGTTCGCCGGCTGAAGGCGGATACGGTTGCCTTCCTTGTAGAAGCGCTTGAGTGTGGCTTCGCCGGTGTCGAGCAGGGCGACGACCTGTTCGCCATTGCGTGCCTGATCGCGACGCTCGATAACGACGTAATCACCGTCGCACAGATGATCCTCGATCATGGAATCGCCACGCACGCGGAGGACGTAGACGCCTTGGCGCGAGCTGAACAGTTGCTCGAGGTCGATTTCCTCGCGGTTTTCGACGGCTTCGATAGGCGAACCGGCTGCGATGTTGCCCAGCAACGACAGCTTGGTCGGTCGATTCTCATCGGGCAGCGGCTCGTCGGTGATGATCTCCAGCGAGCGCGCCTTGTGCTTGTCACGGCGCAGCACGCCTTTCTTTTCGAGCGCGCCAACGTGTTCGAAGATCGTGACCTTGCTGGTACCGAGCTGGTCAGCCAGTTCCTGCATGGTCGGGGAATAACCATGGATATGGCGATAGTTGCGAATCGCAACGACGACATCCAACTGTCGGGGTGTGAGGTTCATAGGCTTCCTCGCGTTAATCAGGAGAATCCTGCGATGGGTCCGATGGTGCGGGGCGTATGGGTCGGAAAGTTACCAAGCCACAATGGAGGTGGGGCTTGATCATCTGCATCAACAGATCCCGCGGATATCCCGGCGATTGCGTCACAGCCGTCTGAAGTGCTGTAGGAACTACAGCGGCGTTCCTCGCCCATAGCGAGGGACAATGGCTGCGCCCGGCGGGAATCACGGGACTTTCTCCGATACGTGAGTCCCGGTATTCCATCTCCCTACAAGGGTTTGGACCGTGTCTGTGGAACATTACCCTAATAATAGGAGCGTGTCAAATATAAAGTTCGCTCAATTTAAGGTCAATGCTGGAAGTGTAGATAAAAGCTGAATTTACGAAGAAATGCGGTCGTGGAAATTTTGGTCCCTCGTTTCAGGTAAACGCGCGGACCAGCCGATGTTGAACAGGGATGGTAAACGCACTGACCAATCTCAAGACTGCTGAGATTTACTCGCAGATCAACGTCCGGGTCGCCCGAAAGATCCTGGATGCTCAGAAGATGGAAGGGGCAGCGGCGCTGAAGCTGCTGGAGTCCGCCTCGGCTGGCGTGGTGAAGGCGGGCGATGCCCTGGTTGCCGCCGCCACCGGGCTGGGCGGTCAGCTTGACGTGCGCGCCTGAGAGTTCACCTGCCGTTTTCGCTTCAAGGGGGAGAAGCATTTCACTTCGATGAATTATCGGACGCCCTTGGGGATTTACTTCCCCGCCCCAATGCGGAGAATAAACCGCTTGCGGATCATTGTGTAACTGCATCAGAAAGGAAGAGGATTCATGTCAGAGCAGACCAACGGCGGCGGTGAGCAGGCACAGGTTCAACAGGGACCCGGCGGTGTTCAGGTGCTCCTGGATGAGCGCGATATGCGGACGATCTACTCCAACGCCTATCGCATTCACACGTCGGCGGAGGAAGTGATCATCGACCTGGGCTTCAACATGCCCAACCCCAACCAGCCCCCGGGCCAGCAGCAGCAGTTGCTGTTCAAGGTGACGGATCGGGTCATTATGAGCTATACCAGTGCCAAGCGGATGATGCTGTCGCTACAGCAGCTCATCAAGCGTTACGAGCAACAGTTCGGCGAGCTGCCCACCCAGCCCGGCCAGCGCCGCCCGTCGTAAGGGCGATACGCTGCCACATGCAGCGCGAGCGATCTTTCGACGATTGCGCTGGATGAATCATTACAGCCAATCCTGCGGGCATGGCCTTGGGCCGTGCCCGTTTCTTGTTGGTCCGAAGGGTGGCAGGGCAGAGCAGACTGCCTGCTGTTGGACCGAACGCAGGGATCTAAGGGGAAGAATCATGCGTGCGACATTCCTCCAACTTGCACTGATGCTGTTGTTGATGGCCGGATGCACAAGCAGCGATGAAACCCCGCTGACGCATGAAGTGCGGATTCTCCAGAAGCGCATCGAGCGTCGCGAATCGCGCGGCCAGGAGGCTGATCATATGAAGCGGCGCGCTGCGGAGATGCGTATTCACCAGCGGCTGCGGCACGATGCCCACCAGCACCGGTAGACCCCGGTGTTGGCTGCGCCGATCCTTGGCAATCCATGGTTTAAGAAAGCTGGTTGAGGTTGCCTTGATCCTCTCCGTGGGGCATGTCTAGGCGCTGGCAATGCAGGCGGCAGGTGATTGGGGCTGGAGAATCGGGTTGCAGTCGTCGGCGAACAGGTCGATGACCGGCCGGATATCCATGTGGCCCCAGGCGGCGGCCCGGTTGCGGGCGTGGACAGGGGAGAGGTTGGAGACGATGGCTGCGTCGAAGTGCAGGGAGCGGGCGGTGGTGTCATCGATGATCGGGATGCCGCGGTATTTGCGGTTCGGTCCGTGCAGGCGATTGTCGGCGATGGCGATGATGTCCAGCCCAAGATCGCGGGCGGCTTGCCAGTAGGCGTACAGGTTCTTGCCGTAATCCAGCAGCAGAATGGTCTTCAGGTTGTGCTGCTGTTTGGCAAGTTCAAGCCGCTCGCGGGTTTCGGCGATCCGGGCAAATGCTTCGAAGGTCCATTCGTCGATGGGGGTGCGTTTCCAGAATTGCACGCTGCGCCATATGCCCTGGATCATGCCGGCGAGGAAGCTGAGTCGATGCTTCTTGGAAGCGGCAATCAGGCGATAGCGAGCCGTCCATTCGGCTGCGTAAAGCACCGCCCATTGCGGAGGAAACAGCCGCATCGCCAGGGTGATGTTGTTGCGTACATCCAGCCGCGTGATGCGACGGCTGTTGCGGGCGGAAGGGGTCTTGAGGTGCGTCACGTGCAGGTCGTCAAACCGGCGGATGTCCCAGCCGGCATCCATCAGCCGCAAGGACAGCACATATTCCTCAGCCGCCATGAAATAATCTTCCGGCAGCCCGCCTACCTGCTCAACCACATGTCGCCGGAACCCCGTTCCACAGCCGATGAACACATTCGGATACGCGCTGCATTCCTGCGACCCATCCGGCAGGGTGATCGTGAAGATCGCGCCGCCCAGTTGCGGATCAGCTTCAAAATGCTCGATCATCCGCTGGATGCTGCCGGGCATGGGGTAGGAGTCATCATCAAGAAAGACAGCGTATTTGCCGACGGCTTCGCGCAGAGCCAGGTTTTTGGAGCAAGGACCGGCATTGCGTGACAGGCGAAACAGCCGCACATGCGGAAACGCAGCCGCCACGGCGTCGGCTGTGCCGTCGGTGCTGCCGTTATCGACCACCAACGTCTCAAAATCGCCCTCCGCCAGGCCGCAGGCTTCGATCTTCGCCAGTGTCCCCAGCAGAACATTGCGGCGGTTGTACGTCGAGATCAGAAAGCTGACGCGCGGGGTGCGTGTAAGGGCAAGTGGCATCGTATCGGCATCTCCGGTCCTGAGCGCACGGTGGGCGCACGTTTACTTCATCGGCCAAAGTGCGCGTGGAACCGTAATCGGATTGGAGCACGAGCAGGTTTCACGCGCAGGGACGAAGGCGCGAAGTGGTCATGGGTAGCGGATATCGTCTACGCAACCGGTGAGGCTTCGTACCTTCCCCCTGGCGTGAGCTTGCGATTTTGCCCCGGCTAGAACGGATCGATATGCGCCGCCAGGTTGCGGAAGCGGGTGCACTTGTTGTCGAAGGTCAGCTTCACCGTGCCGGTTGGGCCGTTACGCTGCTTGGCGACGATGACTTCGGCGATGTTGTCCGGGACGAAGTCGGGCTCGGACATGCGGTAGTAATCTTCGCGGTGCAGGAGCATGACCACGTCGGCGTCCTGCTCGATGCTGCCGGATTCGCGCAGGTCTGACATGCGGGGGCGGTGGCCGTCGCGGCCTTCGCTGGCTCGGTTGAGCTGCGAGAGGGCGATGACGGGGATGTCCAGTTCACGGGCCACGGCCTTGATGCCGCGGGAGATTTCGCTGATCTGCTGCTGGCGGTTTTCCGGGCCGGGATTGTCCATGAGCTGCAGGTAGTCGATCATGATGCACTTGATATCGTGCTGGAGCTTGAGGCGGCGGGCCTTGGCACGCAGCTCAAGCGGTGTCAGCCCGGGCGAGTCATCGACCCAGATCGGCGCCTTGGCCAGCTCGCCGACGACGTTGGCGAGTTTCTGGTACTCGTGGGCCTGGAGCATGCCCTTGCGAAGCTTGTGGGCGTCAATATCGCCGCGGCTGCACAGCATACGCTGGGCGAGCTGCTGCTTGCTCATTTCCAGGGAGAAGACCGCCACGGGCAGGCGCTGGTCGGCTGCGATGGCCTCGACGATGTTCATCGCGAAAGCCGTCTTACCCATGGAGGGGCGGGCGGCGACGATGATCATCTCGCCGTTCTGCAAGCCGTTGAGCATGTCATCCAGCTCGGTGAACAGCGTCTCCAAGCCGCGCTGGCCGCGCTTTTCGATCATCTCGAAGACTTCGTGCAGCACGGTCTCCAGCGGTACGGTGGCGCTGCCGACCTTTTTCTGGGCGATGTCGAAGATTTTCTTTTCGGCTTTGTCGAGGACGACGTCCGCTTGCTCGTGAGGAGCGTAGGCGTCCCGCAAAATGTCGTTGGAGGCGGCGATGAGCTGGCGCAGCAGCGCCTTCTCGCGGACGATCTGGGCATAGTGGGCGCCGTGGGCGGCGGAGGGGACCGAGTTGAGGATCTGTCCCAGATAGGCCGTGCCGCCAATCTCATCGAGCAACTGCCGCTTGAGCAGTTCCTCGCGGACGATCACCGCGTCGATCGGGCGGTTCTGCTCGTAGAGCTTGACGATGATGTCCCAGAGGATCTGGTGATCCGCCTGGTAGAAGGCATCCCGATCGACGATCTGCACGACCTGACCGACGACGTCCTTATCCAGCATCATCGACGCCAAAAGGCACATTTCAGCTTCGATGGAGGCAGGGGGAAGACGATCAAACTGAGCGGCGAGGGTACCTTCGATCAATTGGCTCATGGCAGATTCCCTTCCGACACCGGCAACACAAACGCCAGCGCGAACATCATGCTAAACTGTTGTGGATCGGCTCGCAATGAAAACGCGTCAATGTGAGTCTAATGAATCTCAAACAGCGTCACAGCAGGGCCGGGGCGGCGGGACAGGATATGCACAGGATGTTCAGAACAGGGGGGGAGACGACACGGGCCTGGAGCGCGGGAACGCTCCAGGCCCGGGGGATCGTCCTGGTTGAACACGTAGGAAAATTACGCGTTTTCAGCGGATTCCGTCTCTTCCTGGCGGCGCTGCTCCGCGTAGGCTTCCATGGCCGCTTTGGAGTCGGGATCGGGGGCCACCCAAACCTTGATTTCGGTCTGGAGGTCTTCCTCGAACTGGACGCGGACGGTGTACCGCTCGATGCGATCCAGGCGGCCGTCGAGGTAGATGTCGTCGGGATCGATGTTGAATCCCTGCTGCTGGAGGGCCTTGGCGATGTCGGTGGCCGTAACCGAGCCGAACAGGTGCCCCTGCTCGTTGGCGCGCCGCTCGAGGGTGATCTCCACGCCTTCGAGCTGCTTGATCAGGGCTTCACGCTGCTCGCGCAGCTCGCGCTCCTGGCGCTCGATTTCCTTGCGGCGTTCCTCGATCTTGCGGATGTTGCCCGGCGTCGGT
>CAZSJB010000224.1:0-5601 GCA_964606625.1 uncultured Tepidisphaeraceae bacterium
GCAGCACGTCGTTCTCACGGGCTTCGATGACCGTTCCGAGGATGCCGCCGATGGTCTGCACGCGATCGCCCTTCTTCAGTTGGGCGAGCATCTCCCGCCGCTGGCGATCCTGGGTTCGCTTGGAGCGGAACACGAAGAAATACAGGATCAGGATACCGATCAGCAGGGGAATGAATGGACCGGTCCACCAGGGTGGATCCTGGGTCCCCATGGGCTGGGTCGCCGGTACGCCCGGCTGCTCGATCGTCTCGATGGTTTCGGCAGGCTGTTGTGGCGTCTCAAGATCAGCCTGCGCCAGAAGCGGAAAAGCGTTCAAATGTAAGCTCCTTCAGATCAATCCTGTTCAACGGTCGATTCAGCGCGCAAGTTCGCGGGGCCAAGCCTACACCTGGGGTCAGAAGCGGCAAATGCCTCAAGCGTCCCCTGCGCGATGGCCCTGCGGATATCTGCCATCAGCCGCTGATAGAACCGGATATTATGCAGTGAAACCAAAATTGGTCCAAGCATCTCGCCGGCGAAAAAATAGTGGCGGATCGCCCCGCGGGTAAATGTACGACAGGCGTAGCAGTCGCAACCCGCCTCGATGGGGTCGGTATCCCGCTGATACTTGCTGTTTCGCAGGCGAATCGCCCCCGCCGCGGTAAAGGCGTATGCGTTGCGGCCGTTGCGCGTGGGCAGGACGCAATCGAACATATCGATCCCGGCTGCCACGGCCGCAACAATATCCTGCGGAAATCCCACACCCATCAAATATCGTGGCTTATCGGACGGCAAAAGCGGCGTCGTGTGATCCAGCACACGCAGCATCGTCTCATAACCTTCTCCCACCGCCAGTCCGCCAATCGCATAGCCGGGCAGGTCCAGATCCACCAATGCCCTGGCGCAATACTCCCGCAGCGCCAGATCGCCACCCCCCTGCACAATTCCAAACAGTCCCTGCTCGCTCGACCGGGCGTGGGCTTCCACGCACTGCCGCGCCCAGCGCAGCGTCCGCTCCACCGCTACCTTGTGCAGCTCCGCCGGCGCGTCGCCCGGCGGGCACTGGTCAAACATCATGATGATGTCGGCGCCCAGGGCATTTTGCACTTCCATGCTGCGCCGGGCATCGAGATGTACCATGCTGCCGTCGATGTGGCTTTTGAAGATGACCCCGTCGTCGGTCACCGTATTAATGTCGCTGAGGCTGAAGACCTGGAAACCGCCCGAATCGGTCAAAATCGGCCCGTCCCACGCCATGAACCGGTGCAGATCCCCCAGATCCGCCACCACCTGCTCGCCTGGACGCAGCATCAGGTGATAGGTATTGGCCAGGATGCATTGCGAGCCCGTGGCTTTCACGGCATCGGGCAGCAGGCCCTTGATCGTCCCTTGCGTTCCCACGGGCATGAATGCGGGCGTATCAAACACCCCATGCGGCGTGTGCACCCGTCCCAGCCGGGCACGCGTCGTGCGGTCGGTTGCCAGCAGTTCGTATTGGATCGGTCCAGTGGACAAAGCGGACAGATCGTAGTGCATGTCGCCCGGATGACAAAGACATCTGAAGATGCAGGCTGAAGGATCGCAGCTTTCGGATGAACCGATCCGCCACAGTGGCCATCGCCCCCGGCTGGGTGCAACCGGGGTCAGGTATGTCTACAATAGAAAGGATCCTTCATGACAGATACTGCACTGGCTATGGTTGATCGCTCCGGATCGGCGCCGCGTGGGTCGCTGCTGCCGTTGCCGCTGCGTCAGCCGCATATCGTGCTGACGTGGATCGCCCGGCTGCGCTGGCTGGCGGTCATCGGGCAGATGCTGGCAGTGGCGCTGGCGGTCTGGCCGCTGAACATGCAGCCGCCGCTGGTTCCGATCGGCGTGCTGATTGGCATCACCGTCATCAGCAACATCCTGCTTCAGCAAGGGCTGGGCCGGGGCGTCTCGCGCAGCTGGATCGTGCCGGCAGTGCTGGTGCTGGATATCGCCCTGCTCACGGGCCTGCTCTATTGCACCGGCGGCCCCAGTAACCCCTTCAGCACGCTGTACCTGGTGCACGTGGCGATGGCGGTGGCTGTGCTGGAAACCCGCTGGACATGGCTGATCATTGCCCTGACAGCGCTGTGCTATGCCGGGCTGATCGGATGGCATCTGCCCCTCTCCCGCGGCGCCCCCGTACCGCAGCGCGTGTTGATCGCCGGCGACTGGGCGGCGGTGCTCATCATCGCGGTGCTGATCGCCTATTTCAGCAGCCGAATCACCGCTGCGCTGCGCCAGCGCGACACCGAACTGACCCGCATCCGCGAACAGGCCGCCCGCAACGAAAAACTGGCCGCCCTGACCACCCTGGCAGCCGGCGCAGCCCACGAGCTGGGCACCCCCCTGGGGACGATCGCCGTCGTCGCCAAAGAGCTGGAACTCGAATCGCGACGAACCGGCAGCGATCCGCATCTCATCGAGGATGCGCAGCTCATCCGCCGCGAAGTGGACCGCTGTCGCGTGATTCTGGAGCGCATGCGCGTCGACATCCTCGAAGACCAGCCCGAGGCGCGCCGCGCCACCATCCATGAACTGGCCGATCGCATCCGCGGCGACCTGAAGGAGGAACATGCTGATCGCCTGCACATGGCGATTGATCCGGATATTCAACAGCTCAAGCTCCCGCTGCGCGCCATCCAGCAGGCGGTCGGGGTGCTGGTGCGCAACGCCTTTGACGCCGAAGACAACACCCGCCAGGTGAACCTGAAGATCGAGCGCGACAGCGGGCATATCATTTTCAAGGTGTCGGACCGGGGCCATGGGATGAACGAAGACGTCCTGCGTCGCGCCGGCGAGCCGTTTTTCACAACCAAGCCCCCGGGACGCGGCATGGGACTGGGGCTGTTTCTTGTCCGCCTGGTGGCTGAGAAGTATGGTGGTCGCCTGCACCTGGATTCTCAGCCGGGCCGTGGCACAACAGCGAAACTCATTCTCCCCGCCACAATCTGTGCGTCGGGACAGGAGCGGCTGACATGAATCAAACCAAACAGACCATTCTTGTTGTCGATGATGACGCCATTTTCCGCCAGCGACTTGAGCGGGCCTTCACCCGACGCGGCTGGGAGACGTATGCGGCTGAATCCGGCGAAGCCGGCGTCACCATCGCCCAGCGCGTGCGCCCCCAGCGGGCCATCGTGGATCTCCGCATGCCGGGCATGGGCGGGCTGGAGCTGATCCGCCAGTTGCACCAGATTGATCCGGGGATGCGCATCATCGTCCTGACCGGATATGGCAGCATCGCGACAGCCGTCGAAGCGGTCCATCGCGGCGCGATCGATTATCTGACCAAGCCGGTCGACACCGAGCAGATCATCGCGGCCTTCGCCCGCCACGAGAATCGCGACAAAGCCGACGCCGACGAACCGGCGGACATCACCCCCGAGAACATTCCCTCGCTGGCGCGCGTGGAATACGAGCACATTCAGCGCATCCTCAACGACTGTGGCGGCAACATCTCCGCCACCGCCCGCAAACTGGGCATCCACCGCCGCAGCCTCCAGCGCAAACTCAACAAACTCCCCCCCCTGGAATAAGGCACTGGGGGGGGGCGGAAGGCAGCCTCCCCCGCCCCATCCTGCCGGCGGCTGGGATGGTCTTTGCGAAAATTAATTGTTGACACAACTATTGTTCGAACGTATAGTCAGGGCGAACCTTCAAGGAGTTGCGTATTGTGGCACGTTCATCCCTGGCGAAAGAGATCAAGAAGCGACAGCCGTTTTCGTCGCGTGAGGAAGAGGTGTACTTGAACCTCTGGCGAACGTTTGCGCAGTTGAGCGAACGGGTGGAGCGGCTGTTTCGCCAGTGGGGGCTGTGCGCGACGCACTACAACATCCTGCGAATTCTCGCCGGTGAGAAAGCCGGTGGGAACGCGGCCTTGCCGGCGCTGGAGGTGCGGCGGCGGTTGATCACGCCGGTGCCGGACATCACGCGGCTGGTCGACAAACTGGTGGAGATGGGCCTGATCAGCCGGGTGCGGGATGACGCGGATCGGCGCGTGGTGCGGTTGTCCATCACCGCGCGCGGCGAGCGCGTAGCCGAGGAGCTGGCCGGACCCATCACGCAACTGCACCGTGCCCAGCTCGGCCACATGACCCCCAAGGACCTGGCTAGCCTGTCGGCGTTGCTGGAGCAGGCCCGGATCGAACCGGCTAAGTGAGTGATCAGACCAAGGTCGTTTTTATTAACCTATTTAGTTGTTTAAACAACTACGAAAGGAGTTTCCCATGTTAGCAACCCTACAAACGCGTTGGCATGACCTTCAGAATCGCCTCAATGACCTGCAGCCCCGCTTGAATGACATCGCCCTGCTATTGCTGCGCGGCATCCTGGGGGTGGTGTTCATTTATCACGGCAGCCAGAAGCTGTTTGGCTGGTTTGGCGGAGGCGGGTTTTCGGCAACGGCGGATTACATGCAGAGCCTTGGCATTCCCTTTCCGATGCTCAGTACGTTCCTGGCTGGCTCAGCCGAGTTCTTCGGCGCGATCGCCCTGATCCTCGGCTTCGGCACGCGGATTGCCGCGATTCCGATGGCGTTCACGATGCTGGTCGGGATCGTGACGGTTCACAACAGTGCCTTCGGCCTGCAGCACAACGGGATGGAATACACCCTGACGCTGGGTGTGGTGCTGGCGGCCCTGGCCCTGATGGGGCCCGGCAGCCTGACCGTCACCCGGTTGATCCCCCTGCTGAGCAACACGCACAAGCCGACGCAGAGTGAACCGGCCACGGCGTAAACCATTCCCGGATTAAACATCCGCAGTGTGAGGCGTTAGGGCCCTGCACGCGACGCCTCACACTGCTTCTTTTTTTATGAACGGAGGGCCTCATGCCCGCAATGATCCACGGGATTCATCATGTCACGGCGATCGGTGGCGATGCCGCCGTCAATCTCGACTTCTACACCCGCGTGCTCGGCTTGCGGCTGGTCAAGCGGACGGTCAATTTCGATGATCCCTCGACGTGGCATCTGTATTTCGGCGATCGCGTCGGATCGCCGGGGACCATTCTGACCTTTTTCCCGCATCCATACGCCCGCAACCGACAGCCTGGGAGCAGCGAGGTGACAGATACGGCCTTCGCCGTGCCTGCGGGTGCGCTCGCGGCGTGGCGGGATCGGCTGACAGCGGCGAACATCACCGTCGAACAGACGCAGTTTGCGGGCCAGGCGGCCCTGGCCTTTGCCGACCCGCATACGACGCGTCTGATGCTGGTGGAATCGGAGGGACCGGCTGAGACTGTGGCCTGGACCGACGGCGGCGTGCCCACGGACACCGCGATTCGCGGGTTCGCCGGCGTGCGTCTGGCTGTGCCGGAGGTCGGCCCGACCGCCCACCTGCTGGCAGAGGTGTTCGGCCTGACCGAGTACGATCCGCACAAAACCAGCCGCTGGTTCGACGCCGGCGACGGCCAGTGGATCGAGGTCACCCCCTCCGCCCTCCCCCGCGCCCGCTTCGGTGCCGGCGCCGTCCACCACGTCGCGTTTCGCGTTCCGGATAACCACGCCCAACTCGCCCTGCGTGAGCGCCTCATCGCAGCCGGCATCAGTGTGACGCCGGTGCAGGAGCGGCAGTATGTCCGGTCGATCTATTT
>CAZSJB010000225.1:0-5600 GCA_964606625.1 uncultured Tepidisphaeraceae bacterium
TGTGCAGGTTGCCAACACCGATGGCGGCACCCATCGGCAGATCACCGGACGGGGCGTGATTTCTGCCTGAAAAGCATGGGATGGATCGCAGGCGCGGGCATGCAGGATGCGTCTCACACGCCTGCCAGGTTGCGTCGCCAGGCTTTGAGGCGCAGCAGGGCAATCAAGCCGGTGGCTGCGGGGATCAGAACGGTCAGCACAACATCCCGCGGTGCGATGGGCGTCAGATAGGTCAGCCAGAAGACCAGTTGCAGCGCCAGCGGCGGCAGCGTGATGGCGGCGACGAACAGCCACAGCCGCCAGCGATGCTGCACCAGCGTGCTCTGCACCGCCGCCAGCACTCCCAGCGGCGCAAATGCCAGCCCGTAAAACAGCCACGTATGCAGACCCGTTGGCGCATCGGCCAGGCGGATCGCCCATGTGCTGCGCGGAAAACTCTGCCACAGCACTGCCAGCGGCGGCGTGAAGATCACTTCACCCACTGGTTCGTGGGCATCGACATACGCCTGCACGCGGCCGTGGTTGTAGGTGAGGACGATGCGATGATACTCCTTGTCCACGAAGACGTTGTTGATCAGCAATTGAGGGCGGCGACCGTTTTCGCCGGTGACGCCGTTGCGGATCCGTACATTCAGGTGAGCGCCTTCCTGTGACAGGGTCAGGTTGCGCGAATATCCGCTGGTGGAAAGCGTGATGATGCGTCGATCGTTGGACTGCTCCAGGTCGTCGGTGGCTACCGTGGCGATCAACGTGAAGGCATCGGCATCGCGGATCGCGCGAACGATGTCGCGCGCAGGTTCGTCGGTGGCGAGATAGCGTGCATGTTTGAAGACGGGCGTTCCATCGGGCAGGACATTGGACTCCTGCACCCATGCCAGGGGCGGCTGACGCTGGGTGGCGTCTTCGTAGCTTTCGTGGTCGCCGTGGAACGTATAGGAGGCGATGAGGTAATCATTGGCGATGTCAGCGACGGGTTCGCCGTTGAACAGGTGGTTGATCTGGTCGGCATCGAGGGCGCGATTGGTCAGGTGCAGCTCGCTGACACGGCCGTGCCAGGGGCGGGCGCTGTCGGCTTCGTTGGCGATGATCAGGGGCGTGGTGGGATCCCACGAATCCAGTGTCAGCGAACCGGCGTACGCCAGCGCCAGGAAAATCGGCCAGGCGATCCAGTTGGCCAGCAGCCCGCCAAAAATCCTGGCGGACGGTCGGCCGATTTCGTCGCCGATCCGCTGGGGCAGCGCAATGAGCATCCATTGTCCCCAGGAGCGAACGACCAGCCCGCCAACGAGGGCGCCGGTGGTGTTGGAGAGGATGTCGATCAGCGATGGATCGCGCTCGGGCAGGAAAAGCTGCACCATTTCGACGCTCATTGACAGGAGCATCCCGGTGATCGCTGCGGCAGCAACCGCCAGGTTGCGGCGGCGGAACCCCGATCGCAGCACGCGCGCAGCCACGCCGAACCCCAGGGGCATGAACAGGACGATATTGGTGGTGATGTCGTAAATCTTGCTGGCGGTGGAATGGCGGGTGATGTCCCATTCGAAGCGCTGGAAGATCTGGCTGAACGAATGGCCAGCCGGCCAGTGGGCGTCGAAGGGGAACAGAGTCGCCAGCAGCACGATCAGCGCCCCCGCCAGCGTGATGAGGGTTGGAACCTGCTCAGCCAGTTTCTGGGCGTATGTCGGCTGGGTGATGCCAGGGATGTAAAGATCCCCGCGCGGCGTCAGCAGGGGGCGGGTTGTCGTTTTGGCTCCCATAGCCGATGTAGTATGACGCGACGGGGAGATTGGGGCAAAACGTCCCAGCCGAAAAGGCAATAAAAGAAGGCAGGTGATCCGGCTTGATCAGCCGCATTACCTGCCTCCAGGAACCAACCGTGCGTCATGAATACCGGGTGATACGCTTCACCCATCATCGTCACCGCGACGATGACACCTCCCCTTGAGCGAAAGCAGTGCCAGTGCCACGTTCCAAGGGTGGTAAATGCCGCAATCCTCGTTTTTGGCTGAAAAACGGGCCATAATGCCCGACAAGGATGTGGCGCATCGCGCGATTTGTAATCGGTGTTGGGGCCGATCGCACGGGAAATGGGCACTATGGACTCGGCATTTGATGAGATGCTTGCGTTGGCGGAGCGGCTGAATGTGCAGGTGCGGCATGTGCGCCTAGGCGGCAGCGGCGGCGGCCTGGCGACGGTGCGCAGCCAGCGGATCCTGTTCATCGACCAGGATGCCGATGCGCAGGATCAATTGGAAGTCGTCGCCAGGGCAATGAGCGCGCTGGACCTGGAAAATGTCTACCTCCGCCCGGACGTGCGGGAGATGATCGAGCGATATCGAGATTCATGAAACCTTGCGGTCTCTCCAGAAGCTGCGAAGACGTAAACTTTGGCCCAGGTCCAGCCATTTGCGCCTCGTAGGGCAGGCTATTGCCTGCCGTGGACGGCTTGCGGCAGGCAATAGCCTGCCCTACAGCGCTTCCGTCAATCATGCATCATGTTGGTCCTGCCCGTGATCTGGGAGGGCCTGAGAATGCAACAAACGCGGGCGAAACGCCTGCGCCACAAAGGGAGAAGGCCTTACCCGGGCAGGACAGCCAGACTCTTTGAAGTCTTCCGCGGCAGTTCGGCGATCAGGTCGTAGTTCTGGTAGTCGGTGATCTTCACCGGAAGGATCTGTCCGGGGTAGACCCTCGTCCGGCCGGGATTGAGGAAGACGCACGAATCGATTTCGGGCGCCTGGGACTGGGTGCGAGCGATGACGGGAGCCGACGGGTCGGCTGGCACTTCGTCGATCAGCACCTCGATCGTCTGACCGACCTGGGCACGGGCCTTGGCAAAGGCAACTTCCTGCTGCGTGAGCATCAGCTCCTCGACGCGGGCTTGCTTGACCTCTTCAGGCAGTTGGTCGGGCATCCGGCCCATGGGCGTGCCCGGTTCGGGGGAGTAGGGGAAGACGCCCATCATGTCGAACCCGAAATCGCGGACAAATTCCACCAGCTCGCGATGCTGGGCTTCGGTTTCGCCCGGTGAGCCGGCGATGAAGGTGGTGCGGATCGCGATGCCGGGGATGCGCTCCCGCAGCTTGCGCAGCAGCGTCTCGGTCTGCTCGCGCGTGACCCGCCGCTTCATGCGGGCCAGGACTTCGTCATTGATGTGCTGCAGCGGGATGTCGATGTACTTGACCATCCGGTCAGCTTGGGCGATCGCGTCGATCATCTCGTCGGTGAAGCAGGAGGGATAGGCGTACATCAGGCGCAGCCAGGCGACGTCTTTGGCGACCTTGCGGTTGAGCGTGCGGATCAGCCCGGCCAGGCCTTCGGCATAGCCGATGTCCGTGCCGTAGCTGGTGGTGTCCTGGCCGATGAGGTTCAGCTCGACGGCGCCGTCGGCTGCCAGTTCGGCGGCTTCGGCGAGGATCTGGTCGATCGGCTTGGAGCGCATCAGCCCGCGAATGCTCGGAATCGTGCAGAACGTGCACCCCTGGTTACAGCCTTCGCTGATACGCAGATACGCATAATGCCGCGGCGTCAGACGCAGGCGGGCGCGGTCATTTTCGAAGACGGGCAGGCGGCGGGTCTTGGTCTCGCGGTCGGCGGGGGCGATGCCCTGGGCGGCGGCCAGTTCCCTGGACAGATCGTGATATTTTCCCAGGTAATGCCCATGGGCCTGCCGCGGATTCACCTGGCCGCGGACGGCTTCGACGATGTGCTCGCGGTCGAACACGCCGACCAACCGGTCGATCTCCGGTACCTCCGCCAGCAGCTTGGTCTTATGCCGCTGCACCAGGCAGCCAGCCACGATCACCCGCTTGACCTTCCCCTGCTTCTTCAGATTCACGGCTGCCCGGATTTCGCCCAGGGACTCTTCCTTGGAGGCGTCCAGGAACCCGCAGGTGTTGATCACCACCGCATCGGCGGACTCGGCATCCGGCGTAATGGCCAGCCCATCCTCAGCCAGCAACCCGAGCATCCGCTCGCTGTCCACGAGGTTTTTGGGGCAGCCAAGGCTGACAAACGCGACCGAGTCGATCCGCTGGTCGGCAGGAGCAGGTTTGGAAGCAGTTTCAGGCATAAGCGAACACAACCGCAAAGTCAGGCGATACGGAAAATACGCCGGATACGGTATCCCGTTCGGTGGAAAGTGTACAGGAGGTCGGAGCGTCGAGATGTATGTCAATATGGTTGGCAAGCCGTGCCTATAACCGGCTACCATGTGACGCGGGCGTCTCTAACTTTATGCATTTTTAACCCAGATCCAGCCATTTACGCCTCGCAGGACTGGCTATTGCCTGCCGCGAGTGCCATAGGGCCGTCCACGGCAGGCAATAGCCTGCCCTACAGCGCTTCCGTCAATCATGCATTACGTTGGTCTCGCCCGCGCCATGAACAGGCGCGACGTTTGCGAGGTTTGACCGATGACTAAGCGCAATTGGATTAAGGTGGATAATCCTCATTGCGGCTGGGGTTGGGTGATCTACGCAATACTCGCGTTTGCCGCCGAACAACAGCGTCTGCCGGACGGCAGAGGGAAGCCATTCTTATTCTTCGCGTGCTTCGCGCCTTCGCGAACGATTTGTTGCCGAGATGGAAGCACTCGCGAAGACGCGAAGCGGCGAAGGAATGAGGGGAGCGCTGGCGGGGAATTTTGCAGCTTTCTGCTTTGACCTTTTAGAGCTTTCTTGGCCTTGGGGGTTGGATCTTGGACCTTTCCTCCCCTCTATTTTGTGTCCCATTTGCCCTGACCCAATGTTCGGTTATAATTAAGGTTGCCTCGCGCTGGCCTGTGTCTTGGCAGGCTGGCCGGTTTGTTCCTGTCCCCTTGCTCTTTTGCCTTTGGGAGAAGGAGTGTTCCCATGTCCATTGCCCTGCCGCAGCCTGAATCGCCTGTGTCCAAGAAGCCCCGCCGGATGCCACCCTCGCAAAAACGCCTCGAAGCCAACCGCCGCAACGCCCGCCGATCCACCGGACCCAGAACCCCGGAGGGAAAAAAACGCTCCGCCGCCAACGGACGGCTGGCCCATGCGACCGTCTGTAGCGTGGATGCCAGCGTCACCACCGAGAACGACGCCACCTTCTTTCTGCATGTCCAGGACATGCACCGCATCTTCAAACCCCATACCGTGCTGCAGCAGCAGCTGTTTCCCCAGCTGTGTGCGTTGCAGTGGACGCTGGACCGGATGATCGAAGCCGAGGCGAAGATCTACCGCAAGCTGGCCAAAACCCCCGATGAGCCGCCGTGCGAGATCCTGGCGCGGGTGTTTGTGGAGCACCCCACGCGCAATCCGCTGGTGGCGTTTGAGCGTTACTGGCGGCGTCGGCAAAGCGAGTACTGGCGGCTGGTGAAGGAGTATGACCGGATCAGCCAGCGTCCGGACACGGTCGATCCGGCAGAGTCGCAGCAGTGGGAGGCGGCCCGGCGCTTGCAGGCGGAGCGGGCGCGAAAGACGCATGGGGCGCAGATGGAGCAGCTGGTGGAAAAGGCGCGGCGGGAAGTGGTGCGGCTGAGTGGGGGCGAACCCACTTCGGGCGAGGGAGTCGGCGATAACGGCCCGGAATCGCCGGTTGAAGGGGGTGGGGAAGCGGAAAATGCGAACCCACTT
>CAZSJB010000226.1:0-1465 GCA_964606625.1 uncultured Tepidisphaeraceae bacterium
TTTTTGAGTTCTTCATTCCGCTGTTTGTGGCAATCGATCCGATCGGCATGGTCCCGGTCTTCCTGGCGCTGACGGCGGGAATGTCTCCCCGACACCGTTGCCGCGTGAGTATCGAAGCCGTTGTCGCCGCAACAATCATCACGATCGGGTTCATGGTTGCCGGCCAATCGCTGTTCGGATTCCTGGGAATCACCACGGATGATTTCAAGATCGCAGGCGGCATCATCCTGCTGGTACTGGCGGTGCTGGATCTGCTTTCCTACGGTAAGCCGACCGTCCATGAAACAAGCATCGCGGGACTGGTACCCCTGGCCATGCCGCTCATCGCCGGGCCGGCATTGCTGACGACCACCCTGGTGCTGACGGGCACCCCCTCGGCAAGCAACGCTTACGTGATGACCTCGATCGCACTGGGGGTCAATATGATGCTGCTCCTGGGATTTTTGACAGGTGCGGCGTGGATTTCACGAGTCCTGGGTGAGCATACGATGGCAGCGTTGAGCAAGCTTGTAATGGTGCTGCTGGCTGCCATCGCAGTGAACTTTATCCGACAGGGAATTATGAATGTGATCATGGAATTGAATGCCGCGGCAGCCTAGACGATAACAAGGACATGCCACGGCCCATTCGCACACCGGCATGACATCGGTACAATTCCTTTTTTATATGATTGCCGTGAGTAGTGACGTAATCGTTCAACGGGCACAACTGTTCGTGGTAACAGGTTCCGTCAGGCGATTGCAGATTTGATGATGACCCCACCGACGCCCCCAACTGCCAATTCAGTCCTCAACGGCGCTGCGCAGTTTTTTGCCGATTACTTCTGGTTCGTCCTGAAAAACATCATTGGCTGGCTGTTGATTCTCTCAGCCTGGCCGATCGGAATCGTTTTTCCGGGACCGGGCGGGATTCCGCTGTTCCTGATCGGGTTCGCCCTGATCACCTTTCCCGGCAAAAGACATTTGGCAGCCCGGGTGTTGCGCGGCCGACCGCTGGATTTGTATCTGCCTCCCTTCTTTATGCTGAAACTGGGGCTGTCGCTGATCCTGCCGGTGGCTGGCCTGTGGTATGCAGCCACCCTGGACCTGGAGTGGGTAGCGATATTAGCGGATCTCCCCCTGCTCATGAGCGGAATCTACTGCCTCTGCGTAGCGCTGATCTGGGTAGTGGTGCACCAGCTATTGCGGTTGGGGAATGTGCTGATCCGCGGTTTACCGATCGTGCGACGGAAAATGCGACCGTGGCTGCGCCGGCGCGGGATTCACCTGCTGCCCCCCCGCCGCAAACGTCGCAGGCATCTTGAACATGCCCTGGCAGCCGGCGGGGAGGATGAAATCATCGAAATCCACCAGCGGCATTACGATCGCCTGGGTCGGATCTGGGGACACGTTCGTCGATATCTCCGCTTCACTATCGGGGCTGCCCTGACGCTCATCATCGCGGCGGTCATGCTCAAACCCATCTA
>CAZSJB010000226.1:1480-5593 GCA_964606625.1 uncultured Tepidisphaeraceae bacterium
TTACGGTGTTCCTGTTTGTGCGCGCACTGATCTGGCGGTGGATTCTTGCAGGATTCGGACATTGTCCCCCGCTGAACGCCGCTTTGCGGATCTGGTCTCACTCGGAGCTGGCACGGTACATCCCGGGATCGATCTGGCAGGTGCTGGGGCGGGCGTACATGCTTCGGCCCTATGGCGTCAGTGGCAGCGTCTCGTCAACGGCGCAGATGCTGGAGCTAAGCCTGTTCCTGCTGGCCAACCTGCTGCTGTCAGTGGCCTGCCTGTTGTGGTTCGGCACGAAGCAGCTTGAGGGGCAGGCGCAAATTTGGCTTTACGTGGCGATTGCCCTGACACCGACACTGGGGCTCCTGCTGCATCCCCGAATCTTCTACGGCATCATTAACCGCATCCTTGGCCACATCGGCAAGCCGGCAATCGTCCAGCGCCTGTCCGGCCGCATGATGATTGCGCTGCTGGGGGTGACGCTGCTGGCGCTGCTATGGCAGGCTGCGGGAGTTTACATCGTCTCGGCGGCTCTGCTGGATCAGTTGCAGTTGAGCAAGTGGTGGGTGGTCGCCGGTGCGTATTCACTGGCATGGTGCGCGGGATTCCTGGCGGTATTTTCCAGTGCCGGCCTAGGCGTGCGGGAAATCGTCTTTATGGGGGTGATGGTACTGATCGTCCCCGAGCCGGTCCGAGCTGAGGCAAGCAGCAGTACCGCGCTGTGGGCAACGATGGGCGTTATCGGATTTCTGCTACGCCTCTGGACGGTGGCTGGCGAATTGCTGCTAGCCCTGATCGCGACGATCAGCGATTACCGAGCCGTCATCAGCGGTCCGCCGATCACCCAGAAGGTTCCCCTCCGCCAGGCATCATGACGGCCATGGCAACCCGCGCAGCAGCCGGGCCGGCGTCTTCATCGGAATGCGGTCTGGTCCGAAAGTAAAGCGACAGCAACAGTCCCAGCCACGCCACAAAAATCAGCAACAGCACCACCAGCGCCATTCGCTGCGGTTTCATCTGGATGATCAGCCCATCAGAAGCGGGTGGCTGGGTGGGTACGGAATTCGGTTGCTCCGCCTGTCTGCTCCGATTGCGGCTCATAGGTCACACCTGATCCGGTAATCGGCTTCAAACGCCTTGGCGAAGTCGGAAACGTCGCGAAAATGCTCGATCGAGTCTTCGTCCCGCTTCTGCATCAATCCCCCTTCGATCAGGGCATAGACAATCCGCCCGAAATCCATCGTACAGGTGATGTTCCACCGTTGGAGGACCGTGCGGGCCAGCAGACCCCACTGGCTTAATGCATAGTCGCGCAAGCCCCAGCAAAGTTCCTGGCCCGTGATATGTCGCTCCTCGCCCACAGCCGTGGATCCATGGATCTTCTGCGCGGTCAGCGACAACCCCCGCTCAACAAACTCAAAGGCTGCGGGCGGATAGATACCCAGCTTCTCAATGATCTGTTCACGGGACAGAGGGGTCTTCTTCGGCACATTGGCACGCGGCATGTGCCTGATCCTATCAAACCCGGTTGGCCGTCGCCAAGAGATATTGTAACGGGTTGGCCTCCCGGCCTTGAAATCCCTTTCCTCGGCAGCAGAAACGCGGCTGCCAGCAGGTGTCATCTTGTCAGGACTGTGGCTAAACTTACAGCCCCGTAAAGATTATTTGCGTCTGGATGCATGCAACGGGGCTGTTTGTTCGATAGGTTAAAATAGGAAAATTATTCCGCCGGTGCGGGGAATACCGTCCCTGACACTGCCTTTTTGCGTTGTGGCCCATGATCTCTATAATGCCGCGCGACATTGGGATCCATGGATGGAGGTCTGATAACACATGAATAAACCGCTGCGGGTGACGGGTGCGTGCGTGATGGGACTGGCTGTCGGAGCTGGATGTACGAAGCTCCCCCAGGATCCTCCCGCCTTTGATGCATTGGCGTTCCAACTGGAAGAACGCACCAATGCTGAGCAGGCCGAAGTCGGCGAGATGCGCGAGCTCCCCAAGGAGTTCCGCAGCCCCTACCTTGATCGCGCCCGGCAAGCCGAAGTGGATCCTGCTGATTACCCGCCGCCCACCACCGGCCCATCGGGATATCCGGACAATGTCGTCCGCCTGCCGCTTCAGGAGCTGATCCATCGGGCGGTGCTGCACAACCGGGACATCCGGGTTGCCGGGTATCAGCCCGCCATCGAACAGACGCGTGTAGTTGAATCCGAAGCGCGCTTTGATCCGGTTTTCTTCAGCGGCATTGAGTTTCGCCGCACCGAAGAACTGACAGCCAACCAACAGATCTTCGGCACGGATCCCTTTGAACAGGAGCAGGATACCTACACCCTCGCCACCGGTATCCGACAGGATTTTGGAACGGGCGGTCGCGCGGAGGTGCGGTACGAGACATCCCGCAACCGCTTTCGCGGGGATTCGAACTTTGAACCCAATCCCTACTACGAAAACGAACTGGTTCTGGAAATCACCCAGCCGCTGTTGCGCAACTTCGGCAGCGAAGTAAACCGCGCCCGCATCGAGGTGGATCGCAACAATCAGCACATCAGCCTTCTCGAATTGCGGGCCACCGTTGAAGAGA
Organism: uncultured Tepidisphaeraceae bacterium; assembly: GCA_964606625.1. Classification (GTDB taxonomy): domain Bacteria; phylum Planctomycetota; class Phycisphaerae; order Tepidisphaerales; family Tepidisphaeraceae; genus CALEKX01. The sequence continues at coordinate 4,047 of CAZSJB010000226.1, forward strand.
TTGTCTTCAATATCGAGATGACCTACTGGCAGCTCGTGCAGGCCCAGCGCAACGTCGAAATCCTGGAGCGGCTTCTGGCCCGTACCGAAGACACGGCTGATATTGTCTCACGCCGCCAGCGCCAGGATGCCTCAGCCGTCGAGACGTCACAAACCGTCTCTTCCATCCAGCGACGCCGCGCTGCCCTGATCCGCGCCAAGGCGCAAGTCCGCGACCTGTCGGATCAACTCAAGCGGCTGATCAACGATCCCAGCATGCCGGTTTCCAGTGGCGTGCTGATCCTCCCTGCCACCGACGCCATCCAGGCGCCCTTCAGCTTCGATTTTGATGAAGCACTGGCCACCGCCTTGGAAAACCGGCTTGAACTGGCTCAGCAGCAGCTTCGGGTCGACTCCGCCGACATCGTCGAGCGAGTCGCCAAGAACAACCTGCTCCCGCAGTTGAACCTTGTGGGGCAGATTTCGGTACAGGGTTTTGACGACAGTTGGGGCGGCGCATTCGAAAACCAGGCAGATCTTGATCAGATCAGCTATGGAGTTGGCCTGCAGCTTGAGATCCCCATCGGCAACCGAGCAGCCCGCGCCATCTATACCCGCAGCCGCCTCCAGCGCCTCCAAGCGATCGAGCAGTACCAGAATCTGGTGTCGCAGATTGCTCTGGATCTGAAAACCGCTCAGCGCGAAGTGCAGACGGCATGGGACGAAATGGTTGCCTCCCGTGAAGCCACCCTCGCCGCTGCCGAGGCCCTTCGCCTGACGCAGGAACGCCGCCGGCTGGGTGAACCCCTCACCCCCACTTTCGTGCAGCTGGAGCTGAACCTCCAGTTGGAGCTTGCCCAGGCTGAGCAGGCCGAACAGCAGGCCATCACCGCCTACAACGTGGCCATCGCCCGCTTCGAGCGAGCCAAGGGTACGCTGCTGCGGTACAACAACGTGCTGCTGGCTGAAGAGCAGTTGGCCACCGTTCGGCCCGAACGGTAATAACAGGAGAATCAGCGGGACGGAGCAGGCATAGGCCCCTTCGTCAAATCCGCTATCTTCGCTACTATCTTCCCTTCGCAGGTGGGCGTGCTATAATAAGGCACCTGATGAAGTCAAAAACCACCGCGCCTTCGGGCGCGGTGGTTCGTGTTTTGATAACGACTGTTTTCCCGACAATCCCTGGCAGGAGGCCGGGGCTTGAACTTTAACACGGGGTAATTGCTATGCAGATCGTAAGTGCTCAGGAGAAGGCCGAACTCGAACGCAAGCGTGAAGAACTGCGGGCCGCCAAGATCGAGGCGCAGAACCGCATCACCCAGGCGGCCAGCCTGGGCGATCTCTCGGAAAACGCCGAGTATCATTTTGCCAAGGAAGAAAACCGGAATATCGAGCGCGAACTGGCTGAAATCGAGGCCAAGCTCAAGAACATCTCGGTCGTCAATACCGACAGCGTACCAGAGGACGTCGTCTTCCTCGGTCACACCGTACGCCTGCTCGACCTGGACGATGAGACCGAGCAGCTCGTGCGCCTGGTCGGTGAGGCACAACAGCCGGACCCCAACAGCG
>CAZSJB010000227.1:0-5592 GCA_964606625.1 uncultured Tepidisphaeraceae bacterium
GCGTGCGGTTGATCTCATCAGCCAGCAGCAGGTTGGCGAAGATCGGCCCGGGCTGGAACTCAAACTTGCGCCGCCCGGTGTCGGGATCTTCCTGGAGAATATCGGTCCCGGTAATGTCGCCAGGCATGAGATCGGACGTGAACTGGATACGGCGGAAGCTCAAATCCATCGTCTGCGCCAGCGTCGAAACCAGCAGTGTCTTGGCCAGCCCCGGCACCCCCTGCATCAGGCAATGACCACGGGCAAAGATGGCGATGAGGATTTCTTCGATCACCCGCTGCTGCCCGACGATGACTTTGCCCAACTCTTGCTGCAGCCGGTGTGATGCCTCGCCCAGAAACGCAGCTTCATCGAGATCGGAGCCCGTCGGCTGATCAATATCCTCGGGATTGGCGCTTTGAAAGACAGACATGGTGGTCTGTTATACCGTATAAGGCGACGCTGCGTTGAGGGATGGCAGAATGGCTGCCCGTCCGGAACGCCGATGTGCAGGATCCGCTCCTGGGGCAATCAACAGCCCGGAGCGCTATGATGACGTGTCCATGACGATTGCAGATGCAGATGTTTGTTTGTCGCGCACCCGCAATGCGCTGCTTGCGCGGATTCAGCGGCGGTTTGAAACAGTTACGGATACTTTCCAGATCGATGGACGCCCGTTTCCGTTCCTCCGCGTCGCCGACCCCAACCGAGTGCTGGACGAAGTCGCCGAAGCTGAGGATCGCCGCGAGTGCGAATCGGGCGAACGTCTCCCGGGCGATCAGCTTCACCTGCCGTATTGGGCAGAGCTGTGGGACAGCGCCCTGGCGGTGGCGCAAATGCTGGGGCAGGAACACCAGGCGCTCGATCTGAAAAACAAAAACGTGCTGGACCTGGGATGCGGCATGGGACTGACCGGCAGCGTGGCAGCGATGCTCGGCGCGCAGGTGACCTTTGCCGACCTGGAACCGCCCGCCCTGCTGTTTGCGCGCTACAACAGCCTGCCATGGCGTCATCGCGTTAAGGCCCGACGCCTCAACTGGCGTACGCAGCGCCTGGCTGAACACTATGACCTGATCATCGGAGCCGACATTCTTTACGAACGCGCCCAGTGGGAGGCGCTCGAACTCTTCTGGCGCGAACATCTTGCTCGCGGTGGAAAGGTGCTCCTGGGCGAGCCCGGCCGCCCCACCGGCGACCTGTTCATCGACTGGATCCAGGCCCGCCGCTGGCGACTGATCATGTGGAAACAGCCCGTCGAAACCCGCTCCACCCCGGTGCGCCTGTTCTGGCTGGATGAACCCAGATGATCGCCCGCCACAAGCCCGGCGGCAGCAAGCGTCTTATCGATAGCGGCGAAGCCGGATCCCCGCTCCACCTTTCATGCATCCTGCGTCATCCATGAGCAATCATCCGCTCACGGGACGATCAGCGCGTCGGGGTACTGCGGCCGGAGACGTTCCTGGATCTGGCGGGCGGCTGCCCAAGTGGAAGCGGGGCCGACCAGAACGACATGCCGGCCCTGGTTGTCCGGGGAGATCGTAGCCGCCAGACCCTGGGATTTGAGGTCTTCAACCATGCGGTTGGCCAGCAGCGGCTGGCTGAAGACACCGACCTGCACATGGAATGCGCGATGCCCCTGGCGAGCGCGGGCGCGGTTGGCGGGTTCGGTATTGGGATACTGCTGCTGCACCTGGGCAAAGAGGCGGTCAGCCTGGTCAAAGTTGCCCAGGCGCTGGTTGGCTAAGCCAATGCGATAGAGGATCCACGGTTTCTGGTCTTCCAGGTCGGTCTGTTCGTAAGCGATGGTCCACTGCTGGATGGCGGTGGGATAATCCTCTTGGAAATAAGCCACATTGGCGACGCCGGTGCGCAGACGGGCCGCCAGCGGCTGGGGAGGTGATAACTGCAAAGCCGAAACATACGCCTGCCGGGCGGCTGCCAGGTTGCGCGCCGCCTCGGCGTCGTTGGCAGCCTGCATTTCCTCGTAGGCGCGCCCCTGTAGATACAACGCTGCGGCGGTATCTTCTCCTCCACGGCCACGCTCGCGAATGTAGGCTTCGGTCTGGCGGATTGTTTCGGCGTAATCCCGACGATCAAAAGCCTGGCGCGCCTGCTCAATGCTGCCACCGTTGGGCGCGCCGCAGCCGATCACCAGCAGCGATCCCACCAACATCCCGATCAGATAAGAAAAATACGCCCTCAAGATCGAAGGCCCGCCCTGCGCTCGTGCGGTTTGCCCAGTCCCTTTTCCGCTTACCATTCGCATCCGTGAACCATCCCTGTAAAATGAAGCCATTAGCCGGATTCCCGATCACCCCAGAATACCAGAACGCATTGGCAGGAACATCCATGCTCTTCAAACATCTCTTCCACCACGCCCAGACCCAGCCGCAGAAGATTGCCTTCCAGGATGATCGGGGATCATACACCTATCAGCAGATTGCGGGGATGTCGGCGGGACTGGGGATGTATCTGAAGACGCAGACCCAGAAGCCGCGCGTTGGTCTGCTGCTGCCGGCGGGGGCGGGATTTGCCGCGAGCTTTTACGGCACGCTGCTGGCAGGCAAAAGCGCCGTCGCGATCAATTTCCTCCTGGGTGACCACGAGATCGCACACATCATCCAGGACAGCGACATTGATACAATCGTCACCATTCCGCAGTTGTCGGGACGGCTGGCCAACACACCGCTGAAGATCGTGGATCTGACGCAAATGCCGCAAACACCGCCGGCCGCCCTCACGCCTCAGTTTCCCGATACCGCGCCCGATGATGTGGCGGTGCTGATTTACACCAGCGGAACGGCTGGGCTGCCCAAGGGGGTGGAGCTGACGCATCACAACCTGCAAAGCTGTGTCTCTGCCTGCATCGAGGCGGCCCAGCTCAAGGGCGATCACAAGTTCCTGGGCATCGTGCCCCTGTTTCATTCACTGGGACTGACGGCGACGCTGCTGGCGCCCGTGCAATTGGGCGCCACCACGCACTACATCGCCCGGTTCAGCCCTGTGGCAGCGCTGGAAGCGATCCGCGAGCACCAGATCTCGCTGGTCTTTGGCGTGCCCAGCATGTTCGGCGCGATGCTCAAGCTCAAGAACATGTCGGCGGATGATTTCAAGTCGATCTACGCGATCATCTCCGGCGGCGAACCGCTGCCGGAGAACATCCGGGTCGGGTTTGAGCAGCGGACCGGCCAGTACATCCATGAGGGGTATGGATTGAGCGAGACCTGCGGGCCGATCGCGTTCAATGCGCCGCATCATCGCAAACCGGAAAGTGTTGGCCGCCTGCTTCCCGGGGCAAGCGTGCGGTTCGTGGATGATGACGGCAGGGATGTGTCTCCTGGCAGCACGGGTGAGATCTGGTTGAAGGGGCCGATGATCATGCGCGGCTATCACAACCTGCCTGAGGTCACCGCCGAAGTGCTGTCCGCGGATGGCTACTTCAAAACCGGCGACCTGGGCCACCAGGACGAGGAGGGATTCCTGTTCATCACTGGCCGCAAGAAGGAGATGATCAGCGTCGCGGGTGAGAAGGCGGCTCCGCGCGAGATCGAAGACATCCTGGCACGCCATCCCACCGTGGCTGAAGCAGCGGTCGTCGGGAAGAAAGACCCCAGTCGCGGTGAGGTCGTCGTCGCTTTTATCATCGCTCGCGAAGGGCAGCGCCCCGATCCCGATACCCTTCGCGAGTTCTGCCGCCAGCAGGGACTGCCCAACTGGAAATGTCCTCGCGAGATCTATATCGCCGAGGAGCTGCCCCGCTCACCCACGGGCAAGATCCTCAAGCGGGCGCTGGTCGAACAACTGGAAGCCTGATGCGCTGATCATGCGCTCATGCGCACGTGCCCGCCTGCTTAAACGCCATACAATAGAATTGAACCATGCCATTACTGGATGAACCATTCCTCCGGTTCGTGCGCGCCGTCCAGCGGCGCATGCGCATCGTGCGCGCCCTGGAAGGGATGGGAATTGGCGCGCTGGTGGGATCGATCCTCGGATTACTTCTGATTGGCGCGCTGCTATGGCGCAGCGCGCAATCACTGCTTCCCGGCGCGGTAATGGTGGGGCTGGGCGCGGGCATCGGACTGATCTGGGGCGCGCTGCGCCCCACGCCCTTATTGTCCGCCGCCGTCGAAGCTGATCGACAGCTCAACCTGCGGGATCTGCTCGCCTCTGCCCTTTCAGCGCGCCACAGCAATGATCCCTGGGCGCGATCGGTGGTGGCCATGGCGGTGCAGCGGTGCGTGTCGTTGCATCCGCGGCAGGTGATGCTCAATCGTCTTGGGGTACGGGCTTGGGGCAGTATTGCGACGGCTGCGGCGCTGACGCTGGCGGTGGCGATGCTCGCGCCGCGAGCGGATTTAACCCTTGCCAGTGATACCAGCCGCGCGTTCGTCGCGGCGCGCGACCTCGACCAATTTCCCATCTACCCCGCACTTCCATTGGTGCGGCCACAGCAGCCTGCGCCCCCTGTAGAACCCGACCGCCCCACCGCTATCCCCATGGCCACTGATGACCATGCTCAAGCCGGTACGAGGGAAGCCTCTATCGAATCGCTTCACCGAACCGAGATCGCCGATCCACATGGCAGTGGCGGCGGTGAAGGCCGCACGGAGGGGTCACTAGATTTCCAGCGACTGGCGGTCTCTCCCACGCGTGAATCGGCTGATCCACAACCGGGTTCCGTGTCCGCCGGCGCCCGCCGGGAAAGCTTTCGTCCGGGTGACGGCCCTTCCGCCGGAGCGCATGTGGCATCCGAATCGGATGCGGTGATACCGCCCTGGCAATCGGAAGACTGGCCTGCCCGCCGCGAGGCTGCGCTGGAGATCCTCCGACAAAACGAGATCCCGGCGGCGTACCGGGATCTCGTGCGCGCGTTTTACAGCCGGCAGGCGGAGAACGGGACGACAAGATAATCAACCTGCCGCCCGTGCACAGGCTGCGCCGCGCTCATTCTTCCTCCACATGCGGTTTGTATGCCGCCACGATCTGCTGCTGGACCTGCGGGGGAGCCGGTTCGTAATGGCTGAACTCCATGGCGAAGCTGCCCTGGCCACCGGTGATGCTCTTGAGCTGTGACTGATACTGCATGACCTCCGCCAATGGGGCCTCGGCCTTCACAACCGCCATGCCGCCCGCGAGAAACTCCTGTCCCTGGATCCGGGCGCGCTTGCCCGACAGGTCGCCGGTGATCGCACCGAGCTTGTCCTCGGGAACCGTCACTTCCATGTGGACGTACGGCTCGAGGAGCGTCGGCTTGGCTTTGAGGAACGCATCGCGGAAGGCATATTTGCCGGCTGTCTTGAAGGCAACTTCTTTCGAGTCGACCGGGTGATGCTTGCCGTCATAGACGATGACGCGGACATCCTGGATCGGATACCCCGCCAGCGCGCCGTCCTCATGCAGTTCGCTCACGCCCTTCTCGACAGCGGGTATGAATTGCCCCGGAATCGCGCCGCCGAAAATCTCATCGACAAACTCGAATCCCTGGCCGCGCTCCAGCGGCTCGATGCGCAAAAACACTTCGCCGAACTGCCCGGCACCGCCGGTCTGCTTCTTGTGACGATGATGCCCTTCTGCTTTCGCCTGAATGGTTTCGCGGTAGGCGATCTTGGG
>CAZSJB010000228.1:0-4914 GCA_964606625.1 uncultured Tepidisphaeraceae bacterium
CCCCGCGGCGGGCGCATCACCCTGGGCGCTGTCCGGGAAGACAAGGATCACATTCGCGTCAGCGTCACCGACCGCGGGCCGGGCATTGATCCATCCATGCATCGCGCGATTTTCGAGAAATTCCGCCAGTTGGATGCCAGTGTCACCCGCGAACACTCAGGTACCGGCTTGGGACTGGCCATCTCTAAGGAGCTGGCTCATCTGCTCGGAGGCCAGATCGGAGTAAACAGTGCCTTGGGAGAAGGCGCAACATTCTGGGTAATCGTGCCCATCAAGATCACCCCGTCGACAGCGGATGTCCGCGGCGGCGTGATCCACAAGGGTTGATGAAGCCCGTTTTCTTGGGGACGAAACTGCCCCTCTTCCGCCTGCAATTCACGAAATCTGATGCCCAAACCGCTCTGCGTCCGATAACTAATCCATATGGACACCTTGGTCGTCGGCGCTGGAGGACATGGACGGGTGGTTGTGGAGATCCTTCGCGCCCAGGGAACCCATACGCCCATCGGGTTCATTGATGCCGATCCGGCGCTGGCAGGGGCCGATGTGGCGGGGCTGCCGGTATTCGGACACGTAAATGCCTTGTCCAAGCTGCGCCAGCGGCGCATCAAGGCAGCCATCATTGCCATCGGTGATAATGCCGCTCGCATCACTTACGCCGCTGCCTTGCGCGAGCATGGTTTTGAGTTGGTCAATGCCATTCACCCGTCGGCTGTCGTTTCGCCCAGTGCAGTCATCGGCACGAACGTGGTCATCGCAGCCGGCGCCGTCATCGGGACTGAAACCCGCATCGGCGACAATGTCATCATCAACACCGCAGCGGTCATCGACCATGAATGCGAAATCGGCATGGGTGCCCACATCTGCCCCAATGCCTCTCTGGCAGGACGCGTGCGGATCGGCGCGCGAGCCTTTGTCGGGCTAGGGGCCCAGGTCATCCCCTGCATGACGGTGGGCAACAGCGCAACCGTGGGCGCGGGTGCTGTGGTCATCCGTGATGTGCCCCCCTTCGCCACCGTCGTGGGTGTGCCCGCTCGGGTAATCCGGATGGGGGAAATCACAGACACACCCTAAACAACGATCTATTCACCACTTGCGATTATTCCTCTGCCTGCGGAGGTGATGCGCCCGATAAGATTTCCCGCTGCACTGATGCGGTTTTTCTTGCGGCGCGATGGTAAAGTTTGCCTCTATGCCGCCTGAACAATTGCAGATGCTTCTGGGCCTGCTGATGCTCGGTTCGAGCGCAATGCTGATTTCGCTGCTCACTGTGATGGCGATGCGTCGGCTGGCTCCACGGATCGGTTTTGTGGACCGCCCCGGGCACCGAAAAATCCACGCCAACCCCAAGCCACTGGGAGGTGGCGTGGGCATCTACCTAGGGTTTGCACTGCCGCTGCTGTTGGGCGTGATCGTGGTCAATACCTGGCCCCCGTCGTTTGCGATTGACCCAGCCTACTGGTATGGCGCCCAACAGCAGACCCCCCTGGCAATCGGCGTACTGCTTGCCCTGACCGCCCTACATCTGCTTGGCCTATATGATGACCGGCGAGCGCTGGGGCCATGGACCAAGCTGCTGGTGCAGCTTGGCGCAGCCGCGGGGCTGGTGATTGTCATGGAAATGCTAGCCCAACAGACCCCTTCGCTGCGCCTGCGGGCATTGACCGCCCTGGGCACCGTTCCTTCAATCATCCTTACGATTTTGTGGATCACGGCTGTCACCAACGCCTTTAACTTCCTGGATAACATGGATGGATTGAGTGCGGGCGTGGCAGCGGTCTGCACTACAGCATTCCTGGTGACCGCCATTTCCATCGAGCAATGGTTTGTAGCCGCTTTGCTGACACTGCTGCTGGGGGCATTGCTGGGATTTCTCTGTTTCAATTTCCCCCCAGCCAGCATTTTCATGGGAGATGCGGGCAGCCTGATCGTCGGATTTATCCTGGGTGTGCTGACGGTTCGCACGACCTTCCTGCCGCCGGATGTCAGCTTCGCTGGCGGATGGTATGTCACCTTTGCACCGCTGATTGTGCTGGCTGTGCCGATGTACGACCTGATTGTCGTCAGCCTCATCCGTCTGGCTCGGGGCAAAAGCCCGTTTGTCGGCGATACCAATCATTTCAGCCATCGCCTGGTCGCCAAGGGCATGTCGCGTCGAACGGCGGTCCTGTGCATTTACCTGATCACGGCGGCTACCAGCATCGCTGCGATCCTGCTGCCCCAGACCCCTACAGCCTTTGGAGCATTTTTGATCTTCGGCCAGACCCTGCTGATTGTCGGGGTGGTGGCCCTGCTGGAACAACATCCCGTGAAATCACCGGTTGAGGCCCCATCTGCGAGTGCGGATAATTCTGCAGCGTAATTCCATCGCCCGCCGCTGTTTCGGATATGATTCCCCCCCAATGAAGGTCGACCGTGCCCTACGAGTTCAATCTGCGACAGACTCCCCCGCCCCGCTGTGGTGGTGGCTGGAGCGCGTGGGCATTGCCGTTGGCGTCGGCGTCGTGATTGCCCGCGCCACTATGCTGGAAACGGTGTATGAACACCAGTTGCCCCTGCCCGGCCAGATGCCTCCCCCCATCGGCGCCGGCCCCGCGTCCAGCATCACCCTCAGCCTGCTGGCATGCGTGCCGGGGCTGATTGTTCTCCTGCGGCGAGCGATCGATCGCACCTATATCCTCACCCGGGCCACTACGCATGTGTTCATGCTTGGGCTGGGAGTCTGGGCGGTGCTTTCCTCCACCTGGGCGGGTGACCAGTTCGCTGCAATGGTCGGCAGCTTCACGCTGTTTGGAGCACTGGCATTGATCTGGGGCATGGCGCAGTTGGTCCGCGATTGGGGGCGGTTTCGTCTGGTCATCGGCATCGTGCTGGGCCTGCTTCTGGTCTACTGCGCACAGGGAATCTACTACCGGGCGGTCGAACTGCCGGAATTGCAACAGAACTGGCGCGAAGACATCGGCGGTTTTCGCACCCAAGTCCTGAAGGAGCGGGGACTGATTGAAGGTGAACTGGGGGCCGAGCGATTCGGCCGAAAGATCATGGCTGGGGAGATGATCGGCTTCACGGCGTCGCCTAACAGCTTCGCCGCCATCCTGGTCATGCTGGCCATCATGGCTGCAGCAATTGGCATTCAGCGCCTTCGCGATAACCAGGGTCTGGGCGCCATTGTGCCTGCGGTAGCGATTGTCATCGCGGGGTGGATGATCTATTACACGCAGAGCAATACCGCGCTCATCACGCCGGTACTGGCGATCCTGTTGTTTGCAGCCGTGATACTTCTGCGCGCCTGGATGACGCGGCATCGAAAACTTCTGTTTACGCTGGGCATTACAGGGATATTGCTGCTCATCCTGGCAGCCGTCGGCCATGGGCTGTATCACGATTCGCTGCTGCATCCCAGCCTGACGTTTCGATGGCGCTACTGGGTAGCTTCAGCACGGATGTTTGCGGATCATCCGCTCCTGGGAGTGGGATACGGCAATTTTGGAAATCATTACCTGGCCTATCGCCTGCCAATCGCAGCGGAAGAAATCCAGGACCCCCATAACCTGTTTGTCCGCTTTTTCACCGAACTGGGATTAATTGGCGGCGCGCTGGCGATCGCCTGGGAAGCCGCCCGCTGGTGGCGTCTCACGCGCCCCACTCAGCCGGGAGAATCGCCCATCCAGACAGGCGGTGTCATCGGTCCCATCACCGGGATCGTGTTCGTCGGGCTGCTGCTCAACACCCTCGCCAGCCTCGATTTCAGCCACAGCACTGATTACACCATCTGGGAACTTTTCCGCCGATCGATCATGTTCCTTCTGCTTCTGGGAGGCGGATTAGCAGTCACGATGCGGTCATGGGATCAACCGGTTTGCGATCAGCGGCCGGCACCGTGGCTGCTCTATGGGGCCATCATCGCAACCGCCATCTTCATGGTCCACAGCATGCTGGATTTCGTCTTTTTCGAATCCGGGCCGTTGTACGTCTTTGCCCTGATTACCGGAGCAGCCCTGGGATTGCGGTCCCTGGCACCCGATGCGGTGCAGGTCAAGCTTCCGCGGGCGGCGTGGGTGACCGGTGCATTGGTCACATGGTTGGCGTGGGTGGTGATGATGATTGCCTTCGCCCTGCCGACGGCCTTAGCGGAAGATCTGATGAGGCGAGGCGATGCGCGGGTTCGCGCCGGCCAGTTTGACAGCGCCCTCCGGCGCTATCAGGCGGCTGCGGAAATGTGGCCCTCCAATCCCTCGTATCCGCAGCGGGCTGCCCGGGCTGCGCAATATGCCCAAGCCCCCATCAGCGACATCGAACCCTGGCTGACCGCTGCCATTGCATCCAACCCATATGCCCCCGGCCTACGCCGCGAGCGCGCTCGGCTTCGCTTGGAAGATCCGGATCGCCTCGAGGAAGCCCTGGAGGATTATGCTGCTGCTATTACCCTGAATCCACAGGAAATTGCCCTCCATCTGGAATACGCCGATGTACTTGAGCGTGCGACACGCTACGCGGAAGCGGCTGACCACATCGACGCAGCCTTGCGGATCAACGATGCCTATCAACCGGATGAAATTGAGCGGCTTTCCTCCAACCGCGTCGCCGAACTCCAAGCACGGCTGGCCTTTCTGCGAGAGGCTGCACAAACCACCCCAACCCCTGACCTAGCCACAGAATAAACAGGCAAATTTCAGAAAAAGTATGATGAATCTGTGGCGTGTCCGGGTGAAATCAATGGCTACGGCGAAGCTGCCCGAGCAGCCTTGAGAGACGAAATCAGGGAATTTTACTTGCCTTACGGCAGAAATGGGGTCATATTGTTTGGATGATGTCAGCGAACGGTTGCGTTCGCTGGAGAGAAATCGCGTTGCGCACGATGAATAGGTGCGTACGCTGCGTTTCAAGCGCCGGGGGGCCGGGCTTGAACAGCGG
>CAZSJB010000228.1:4924-5584 GCA_964606625.1 uncultured Tepidisphaeraceae bacterium
GCTGAGTATCGCGTGACGCGCCCGGCCGAGGCAGGAGCAGACGGCAGCGCACAAGGCCGACCACCTTCGGCGACATCGGGCCGGTCGTCGTGGGGCAGCGGGACGATTCACGCTGGACATAACCGATGGCCGATACAGCGGAGCCGGGCATCCTGCCCCCTCTTCCCAGGTCGAGGGCCCCATCCGTGAGATGGCTCTACCGTATCGCTTGGACAATCGCGCCTCACAACAGGGGTGCGTCCTGGTAAGAGGCGTTGGACCGCCGTGGCATTGTTTTGTCAGGGCAATCGCGTAGCCGGTTCCACAACCCAGGTACTTAACCGGCCACAACATCGCCCGGCCTCGCGAAGCGATCCGATCGGCGGCCCACCATGGCAGCCGATCGAACCGCCCGCTCCGGCAATTGCCCCGGAATCAGCGAATCCCATCGCTGAATCCAGGAAACCCGCCCCCCGGTCAGCCCGGCACGTCAACGTATCGCACTCCTTGCGATCACGCTGCTCACCCGACAGGTCGGCGAGCGGGATGGAATGTCGCGGCTGGACCACAACCAGCTCCAGCGGCGACACGCCTGACCAGACGCTTCCAGCGGTGGATCCTTCGCATCGCGTCGCAAGCTGGGGCCTCCTGCCCGCACGTTCTGGCGACCTTTGCGACGAA
>CAZSJB010000229.1:0-5564 GCA_964606625.1 uncultured Tepidisphaeraceae bacterium
TCCACAAGGTCACCATCATTCCTCGTGGCAACTTCGGCGGCGCTACCATGAGCCTGCCCGAACGCGATCGCCAGAACGTCTCGCGCAAGTGGTGCATCGCCACGATGAAGACCTGCTTTGGCGGACGTATCGCCGAGGAGATGTTCTGTGGCGACGTCAATACTGGCGCCTTGGGTGATATCCGCCAAGCCACCAGTATTGCCCGCCGCATGGTCCGCGAGTGGGGCATGAACGAACGCCTCGGGTTCATCTACTACGGCGAAGACGATTCCAAGCCCAATGTGCTGGGTGGATTTGGCGACGGTCGTGAATATTCCGAGGAGACCGCCAAGGTGATCGACGAAGAGATCAAGTCACTGATCGACGGGCTGTACAAGGAAACCCGCGAGTTGCTGGAAGCCAATCGCGACAAGGTCGAAGCCATGGCCCAGGCCTTGCTCAAATATGAAACGCTCGATAGCAACGACATCGATCGACTTATGCGGGGCGAAACGCTCACGCGTCCCACGGTGTCCGACCTGATCGAGAAGGAGCAGGCCAAACCCTCAACGGTCATTGCGCCCACACCCACCGACGCCGAGCCGGATGTGCATCTTGGCGGCGGGCCGCTGCCGGCTCCGGGTTGATGCATTGTTTCCAGATGGATATTAGCAGCGGAGGTACGAAAAAGTGCCTCCGCTTTCTTTTGCGCGGTCAATCAATGGGGGAGGACCGATATGGATCGTCCGTATCGGCGTGGAGAAGGATTGGCTTGAGTGGGGGACTCATGATGGGTTCAAAAGCACTGCCAGCCGGCACGTATCGGCGGGCGGCCTGGATGCTGTAAAAGGCCGCGACCAGCGTGACCTGATGGAACAAGAGGTACCCCAGGCTAATCATCGCGGCTGGCCCTCCCTGTTGGGCCATGCGGTAGAACCACATGCAACCAAGGATTACCTGGAGCGACGACAGGAGGGCCAGGACAATCGTCGGCCACAGCCGCACGCGCCTCATGAATCGGACAACGATAACGTATATCAATCCGGGCAGGCCAAGGATTGTCATCAACACGAGGCCAAGCCCAGTCAGGATAGCGCGACCGAATCCGTCAGGTTCGGACATTGCGGAGATAATTGCTACAAGGCCCAATCCGAAGCCGACAATTGCCATCAGCCAGCCTTGCGCCATCACCACACGGCGCGCGACGAGATAAGGCGTGGGAAGGTCCGAACCAGGAGATGTAACGGCACTTTTCACTTGTCGACTGGCCCAATGTAAGACCGAGACACCACGACATCGTCAAACCACACGCGATTCACCTGGCGGGGGTGGATGACCTGATTTTGACGGGAAGCCTGCTCCGTGATGTAGCTTTCAATCGCGATCGCGTTGATCTTCAGTTCCTCGGTATCCCGCCAGCGGATGTTCTTCCAGTGACCGACCTTCCTACCGTCGATCCAAAGCGCTTGCTCGCCGTTCGTCTGGCCGGGTGTGTTGGTTTTGACCATGACCTCGACACAGATCCAGCGGTCGCGCTCGACAGGAACGGGTGGATCGGGGTGGAACCCGTTGCCCCAGTACTTGCCGTCTCCGGAGGCTTTCATGTCCGGGTAATAGGTATAAAACCCCCACACGCCCGGCGGCGGATAGCGGCCGCGATGGCCCCAGGGTTCGATGTTGGTGCTGAACCACGTACGCCCGTCGGGCCGCAGGCCGGCTTTGCCCTGGGGCCAGCGGGTGGGCGGGTTGTAGGCGATAACGCGGACGAAATGGTGGGTGTATCCGTGCTCGGGTTCAAACTTCACGTAGAACCGCAGGTGTGCGGTATCGAGGCCCTCTGGCAGCATCTTGTAGAGGTATCCGCCGGTGTTCTCCCTGAGCGTTGCAGTGATCTGGGCACACTTGCTGCCACCATGCCCACCCTCCACAATCGCGACCGTCTTCGGCCCCTTGATGGTGCTCCAGTTGTTCCTGTCGAACTGCTCGAAATCTTCGGAGAAGACGATATCGTCCTGCGCCAGGGTAACGCTGTTGATCAGCAGAACGCCAGCGATAGTGAGCAGGAGTCGCATGTACTCTCCGTGGCACGAGCACCACGCCTATCGGGGGAACTCCTCTCGGAGGAACTTGCCGTCTTCGATGATGCGGATGCCGTCAATCTCGACATATCCGCCGGTGCGCAAGTCCACGACCATGTCCCAGTGCAGCCCCGATTGATTGTTGTTGCCGGTTTCAGGATATCCGGCGCCCAGTGCGAAGTGCACCGTGCCCCCGATCTTCTCATCGAACAGCGTATTGCGCGTGAACTGCTTGATGTGATAGTTGGTGCCAATCGCGCACTCGCCCAGCCGACGCGCTCCTTCATCCATCTCCAGCATCGAGATCAGGAAATCCTCTCCTTTGCTGGCACTGGCATCGGTGACCTTGCCATTTCGGAAGGTCAGCTTCGCATCCAGCACTTCCCGCCCGTGGTGCACGGCTGGGAAGCTGAAATTGATCTGTCCTTCCACGCTATCCACCACCGGTCCGCTGAACACTTCCCCATCCGGGAAGTTTTCTTTTCCGTCGCAGTTGATCCAGCGCATGCCCTCCAGGCTCATCCGCACATCCGTGCCGTTGGCGGCGACCACACGATACTCTCGCTTGCCGTTGAGAAAATCGACCAGCCGCTGCTGACGCTCGCTGATGCGTTTCCACGCGGCAATGGGATCCTCTTCATACAGAAACCCTGCGTTGAAGACGAAATCCTCGTATTCACTGAGGCTCATCTCTGCATCCTGCGCAGCCGCCTGGTTGGGATACTGCGTGCCGACCCAGTTGAGCGATTTCTCCGCAGCCCGTTTCATGAACAGATCCATCAGCGGTTTGCGGGCAGCCTGCGTAATGCCGATTTTGGCTGGATCACAATTGGTGAGGCTCTTGGTGTTTTCCTCAGCCCAGATGCCGATGGAAACGTCGATCGTCTCGTATTCATACACGCTGATCGGATTGAGATAACGCAACTGCTCGTCCGAGGCGTGTTTCAGAAAGATCTCATCCAATTCATCGGGCACCATCCGAACCGTCGGGTGCCCCCCGGCCGCCAGGACCTCACGAAACAGTTCGACGATCAGCGGTTGTGAGGTAGGGGCTCCGCTGATGCGGACCAACTGGCCCTTTTGTACGTTACAACTGTAGTTGACCAGGACGGATGCAAGTTTCTGAAGACGAGGGTCGCGCATATTCCTCATTCTAGGAGGCGGGCGGCTGGGTGCAAACCGGTAAGCCTGGATCGGCACTAGCGGGATCAGGGGTAATCAAGGGGCAATGGGGGGGAGCGACCGGATCCAGCAGCGGAGTGGTGAAGAGAGCCTCCCATTGGCCTTTGAGGCGCGGATGCTGGCTGATGAAACGTTGCCAGGCAGCGTAATGCGCGCGGAAGAACCAGGTTTGCTGTATCAGCTCAGCCAGTTCGCGCCGCGCTGCATCCCGCTGGGCTTGGATAGATTCAAGCTGTTGTTCCAGCTCCGCAATGCGGGCGTGCAGTTTTTCATTTTCGGTGGCGAGCTCGTTTTTGCGATCCTGGGCTGATTTGAGCTGAATCACGACGTCGTCATACCGGCGGCGCAGCTCTTCCGGTGACAGGTCCTGCGACCAGGCAGGAGCCGCCGCACACAGGACCATCGTCATCACTGCTACCGCCCAATCACGCATTTGACGATCCTTTCTCCGGTTCGTGACAAATCGCACTCGTTGCGAGCTTAGCCGGAAATATCCGCCTACCGGAGCGGGTTGATCACCATTCCCGTCGCCACCTTGGGGAAGAAATAGGTCGATTTCTGCGGCATCACTTCGCCGTGTTCGCCCAGTTGCTCCAGCGCAGTCAACGGCGTGGGCTTGAGCAGGATGGCGATCTGGTAGTTGTCGCCATCAGTCATCGGGGCGATGGCGTGTGGGTCTGCGGTGTAGGCTTTAGTGAGTTCACGGCCGGAGGCGAACTTCGGCTGAAGGATCTCATCAAAGAGATACCGCTGGAGAATGGCGACATCGAGCTGCTGCCAGGCCGGGGATTTATCCGGTTCGTACCGAGCTAACAGGTTCGGATTCTTCAGCGTCAGGGTGTACAGTTTGCGGGTTTTACCGTCGAGCAGTCCGAAGGTATTGGGCGGATACCCGGGTAAGGTTTCAGCCAGCTCATCGACATGATCGGGGCGCAAGGTGGTTTCGATGACATCCCAGTCTTCGCCCAGTGCCTGCTTGAAGGCAGTGATATCAAAGGCATCCAGCCCGCCAACGATGCGGTGGGTCGGCTGGATGAGCAAACCGGGCTCCTGCATGGAAACCAGCACGAACATGCAGTAATTGGCGGGGTGCGAAGGCGGCAGCTTGCCCCCATGGACCTGCTCCTGCTCAAACTGGTATTGCAGGGCGGTGGTGTAGCGATGATGGCCGTCAGCAATGTAGATCTTGCGGGTTTTGAACAGGTCGATCACCTGGCGTTCGATATCCGCGTCGATGATGCTCCACAGATCATTGCGCACACCGTCCAGCGTGCCGGATAGCTCCGGCTTGCCCAGGCCACTGTACAGCAACTGGGTGATCTCATTGCGCGGATCGGAAAACAGTCCGAAGATCGGCGAAAGCTGTACGCCCGTTTCACGCATGAGCTTCATGCGGTCTTCAATGGGACCTTTATAGGTGCGTTCGTGGGGGATAACGTCTTCACCGAACGGCGTAAGCCGTACCAGTGCAATCAGCCCGCGGCGATTGTATGTGCGGCCGGCATGCTGATAGGTCTGGGAATAGGGGTAAATCGCCCGGCGTCCATCCTGCTTGAGAATCCCCTGTTCCAGCCACTGCTGGAGGGTCTGGCGGGCCTGCTGGTAGACCGTATCCGGACCCGCGGTCTTGGGAGGGGTATGGGGCAGATCAATCGCGACAATATTATTGGGATGACCTGCCAGCAGGTTCTGCTTGTCCTGCTCGCTGAGCACATCATAGGGGGGCGCAATCAGCTTTGAAAACTGGTCAGCCAGTGAATCCGAGTAACGAATTCCCGCAAAAGGGCGAATGTCAGCCAAGGCAATCCTTCCGTAGTTGGGATAGCCCAGAGGATAGGTTTCCACCTCGAGTGGTCAAGACGCTTCTGCGCATGGGGCACGTCCCAGGGGCTGTCAGTGCCTTCGGATTTACCCCGGACAAGAAAAAAGCGGACGCCTTCGAGGCGGCTGGTGAATAAACCAGCCCCAACCGAAGGCGTCCGCCTTGCTTTGGTCTATGAACCGGCTTTGGAGCATCGGCTTACGCCAATGTACCCATCTCCATCTCATGCAGGCCCTTGCCTGCCGGAACCATCGGGTACACGTGCTCGTTGGGCTCGACGAAGAAATCAACCAGGATCGGGCCGTCATGGTTGATCATCTGCTCAACTGTCTTGGCCACGTCTTCCTTCTTCTCGCAGCGAATGCCCTTGATGCCGCAGGCTTCCGCCAAGGCGGAGAAATTGGGGTTTTTCATCTTCGTCTGCGAGTAACGGTGCTCATAGAACAGATCCTGCCACTGCTTGACCATACCCTGGAAGTCGTTGTTGAGGATGCAGATCTTCA
>CAZSJB010000230.1:0-5563 GCA_964606625.1 uncultured Tepidisphaeraceae bacterium
CCCGAGGACGTGAAGCTGGTCATGGATTCCTCCGGCAAGAACAAAATGTATAAATCAGACCTGAGGGGTGATGGTATCCGATGAGAGGGGCGGATTGTAGGGGGTAGCCCAGAAGGCACCTGTCTCGGAGGTAAAACGGGCGGGCTTTGCAGCGGTGGGGCGTTGCTGCGCAGAAAGATCACAGCGCAAAAAAGGCCGGGAAGCCGGCCCCTCCGGACCGGCCTCCCGTGCGCTGCGTTTTCATGTTACGACGCATCGGGGCGCCGTGTTCTATCCTTCATCAATAGACGACAGCCATCGCGTCCTCAATCACCTCAATGACCTGACGAACGTGGAAGGGCTTGCGGAGGAAGCTGTCAAAACCGTAGCTCAGCAGACCCTTGGCTTCCTCAGGTGTCAACTTGCCGCTCATGGCGATGACCTTGGTCAGTTGCAGATCGGGATTGC
This sequence comes from uncultured Tepidisphaeraceae bacterium, assembly GCA_964606625.1. Lineage (GTDB taxonomy): Bacteria > Planctomycetota > Phycisphaerae > Tepidisphaerales > Tepidisphaeraceae > CALEKX01. The sequence goes on from CAZSJB010000230.1 coordinate 448, forward strand.
TCTTGACCTGCTTGACCACATCGCGGGCATCGACGTCCTTGAGGTGCACGTCGAGCAGGATCACATGGGGGCGGAAGCGCTCCGCCGTCAGGCCGGCGGCAAAGCCACCCTTGGCGACTTCCACTTCGTACTTGGCTTCATCTTCGAGGATCTTTTCCAGCACCTCGACGATGTCCTGCTCATCATCGACAATCATGATCCGCGTGCCGCCGGTGAGCAGATTGTTCAACGGCATGCCATGCGTCTTCATGAAGCGAATGAGCTGGTTCAGCGGGATGCGGCGATCCTTACTGCCCGGAATGCGATACCCATGCAAAGCCCCTGAATCGAACCATTTGCTGACAGTGCGGGGGGCAACGTTACAGATCTTGGCAACCTCACCTGTGGTGAGAACGTCCTTCATTTTCGCGGCACTCATTTGCATCTCTCCCTCTCCCGTGACAGCCGGCGAAGCTCTCACGTTAGCGTGTGATGGGCATTTTCGTCCATATTCATCTTTTGGGGGCGGCTGACGGTCTTGTGCCGCCCACACTGTTTATATCGGCGTGAGAGAATCGCGCTTTAAGTGGGGTGTGCAGAATTTGCCGGTCTGGCAGGAGAATTGGAAAACGCGAGATTGTGGGACGTTGCGGCGAGCAAGCCCGCTGCAAACTGTAGAAATAGGAGAACCGTAATTTTGGAGTTGGCGTCGGTCGGGATACGCGAGGCGAATCCCGACATTCCTGGAAATCAGGCGGCTTCCAGCAGAATACCGGTCTTTTGACCCCAGCGCAGGCGGCGGTAGGTTTCAACCGTGATGGTGTCGCGCGCCAGCAGGGGCTGGAGCAGCTCGGCCCGTAGATCGTGATGATCGATCAACAGCCGCAGCGACGGCAGGGCGTGGGCGTCGATGTTCAACTGCGGCAGCGCCATCGCGACCAGGCTGCGGTTCTCGATCAGCCACTGATAGGCCTTGCCGATGTCCCCCAGGTCGGCCAGCCCTTCGCGGGCGACTGCCAGAAGCACCAGCCGGCGCTCGTGATCCACCGCAAGCCGGGATCCCGGGAAGGCCGGCGGACGCACCGAGCATTCCACCAGACCTCGCGTCCGGTGCGTCAGCACAGCCGCCAGCACACCGTCCGGCGTTTGGGCTCCGTCGGGTAGTTCCAGCACTTCGGGCGTATGCGATTCCTCCGGCAGATCCGTGAGGCTGGCTTGCAGCGCCATCATTGCCGGAGGGGGGCTGGCATCTGGTTTATTGACGAACGTCTCCTGGCGCGGCGAGGAATTGGACGCCGGTTGAACTACCTCGCCGGCGCGCAGGAGTTGTTCGTCATGTACGAGTGTGTCGCGCACGGGGCGGCTGATAAATCCGCTGATGACCTGCCACGGAGCAGACTTATCGCTGCCGGTGCGACCGTTCAGAATCGTGTGCTCATCCACCTGGTCGATGGCCGTGACCAGGGTATGTTCTGTCAGCGTCCAGCTCAGAAACTGCTGGCAGACGCCCTTCAGTTTCTGGAAGACGCGCTCCGCGGCCCGTTCATCGGCTGCGTCATACACCGCCAAGGCCAGTTCCGCCCGATGCAGATCCGCCAGCCCTTTCAGCGTCCGGTATGCAGCGACGATGCCATCGTGCGTGCTGCCTGACAGGAGCGTCCAATGATTGACCTGCCGCAGCAGCGAACGTGCCCAGGTCTGGCGCAGATCGGCGAGGTGCAGCACCCATCGATCGACATCGACGTTCAGCTCCTCGATCGCGTTCATCATCCCTTGGGCGTCAAGGGGCTGATCCGACGAGACGCTGTCCGATGTATCTGCCGATTCGAGGCTGGGCTCGAAGCAGCTTACGCGGACGCCTTCTGCCTCCAGGGTGATCAAACCGATGCGCTGATCCTGGCTGGCCAGGTGACGGGCAAACGCCCGCACGCGCTCGGATTGTTCCGCACCGAAATGCGCGGCGACCACCGCCGTGATCGGGGCGACCGCATTGACCTGTTCCGACTCATCCCGATACGGCGCGAAGACCTCGGCAAACTCCTCGGGCGTCAGGTCGATGCTCTCAGTTGTCACCGACGAAGGTGGTCGGCGCACCGGGCGGGGCGAGCCGCCAGTTTGCCGTTCCCGCACGCTGCTGAGAAACAGGTGAGAGATTTCGGTAAGCGTGCGTTTGGACTGAGAGTCGGACATGGCAATGGGTCCTGCTGCCGATCGGCGGCTGCATGGCTAATCGGCAATGGCAACGAGCTTACTCGACCTCCACGACGTTATTCAGTTCGCCAAACTCGTTGGCTTCCACGTAGTGGTTGTGCGGATCGGTGACCCACTGGCCGTCGACAACCAAGCGATAGCGATACCGGCCGGGCGAGAGGGGAAGACTCATGCGCCACTGGCCATCGGCTTCGCGGGTCATCGGGGTGGAGGCGGGCGTCCAGTTATTGAAATCGCCTGCCAGCAGCACCTTCTGTGCCTGGTCAAAGCGGGCACGGAAAACCACTTCGTCCCCGATCTGCTTGGCGCCGTAGAAGGCTTCGATCTTCTGCTCGGTGGTTTGGCGCTGCGCCTGGGGACGAGCAGCCACCAGCGTGACGGCGCTGTTGCCCGGCGCGGGCTGATCGGCGATGTCGCCCAGGCGTCCCCCTGCGGGAGTTGCGGGTTTTTCCTCCGTTGCCGGAGGATTGAGCGTCACCGTGTTGCGCCCGAGCTGGAAGTTGGTCAGCTGCGCCAACTGGCGCGCCCGCTGGACGAGTTCCGCCGGGCGTGACAGGCCCTGTGTGCTGGTGGGCTGGATGTCCACCGGACGGTGGCCCATCAGCTCGCGGGCCAGATTGACAAAATCCTTGTATCCCCGGCTGCCCGGATCGTATTCCGTGATCGGCTGGCCGAAGCTGGCAGCCTCCTTGAGTTTCGTGTTGAAGTTGACGGTGCTTTCCATGAGGTACTCACGGAACTTGCTCCGCAGTTCGCTGAGCACCTCGCGGGCGAGCTTGGTGCGGGTGTCGTACAACGTCGGCAACACACGGATCTGGATCTGCTGGTTGCAGCGCTCGGTCATCAGCTCGAGCGTTTCCATCATCTTCGCCAGGCCATGCAGGCTGAAGAATCCGGTTTCGACCGGGACGATCACCTCGTCGCAGGCGCGCAGGGCGTTAAACGTGAGCAGGCCTACGCTGGGGGGGCAGTCGATGATACACCACTCATAGCTTGCCCGCACGCTGTCCAGTGCCTGGCGCAGGCGGTCTTCGCGCCCCTCGCGGCCGGCGAAAAGCTGTTCAAACCCAGCCAGTTTGATGTTCGATGGCGCCAGATCGAAGTCGCTGGCAATCTGCCAGACGATCTCCTTGATCGTGCAGCAGCGGCCATCGCTGGGTTCAATCATGGTGTCGAGGATCGTCCGCTCGATCTGTTCTTCGGGCACCGCGAGCCCCACGCCGCAATGGCCTTGGGGATCCATGTCAACTAGCAGCGTGCGATGCCCCAGCCGGGCCAGGCAGGCTGCCAGGTTGATGCTCGTGGTGGTCTTCCCGCAACCACCCTTCTGATTGATGATCGCGATCGTGCGCATGACGTGCCTTCCTTGGCTTGTCTCAGGGGGCCAAACCCTTAGCCCCTTTCTGTTGCAGATTTGTGATCTCCGGAACGATTATCCGGCCTAACAATACTGATATCGGTGGTGGGTCCCGATGAACTTGAAGATTATGGGACAGGGCAGGGTACAGCAGGCACTGTGTGGGCGTCAGATCCGCACGCCATTGCGACCGCGTTGGGTTCGTTTTGTAAAAACAAAAGGGCCGAATCGGCGATTTCAGGCCAAAAATGCGGTTTTAATGGGTTCGTTTGGGTTCGTTTGAACAGCCGGGGTGGGGCGTTTCATGGCGGATCCTCCTTCCAAGACCGAGGGATAGCAAGCTCAAGTCTTCGCAGCCGATGGCTGGCCTTCACCTGCCTCCGTCCAAGAATGAGGCAGAAAGAATCCAGTCCTGCATCCTAACTATACCATTCCAAGTCGAGGTGGACAAATAGAGTTAAGGAATATTTTAGGGTTGTTGGCTATTAATTACTTTACCGGCTTGGTGGCTGCCGGGGTTGCGCATTCCTGCTCCCCTGTGACGGCAGTTCCACATTTCCTTATGCGCCGTGCGGCAAGACAGGTAGAATGCCACACTTGTCCGGTGGACAAGCCGTATCATCCATCAGTAGAGGGCGCTATCCCCTCGCAACTACAGTGAAGACACCCCGGTTCCCGCCAGCGGAGAGACGTACATGGCAATCTATGCATTCGAGGCAATGAACTCGTCCGGCCAGGAGGTCAAGGACGAAATCGAAGCATCCTCCAGCGAAGAAGCAATCGCCAAGATCCGGGCCCGCGGATATTTCCCCACCCGCGTGCGCGAAAAGGCAGCTAAGAAAAAAGTTGCCAAAAAGCCCGGCGCACCGGCTGGGCCGGTCACTCCTTCGCGGAAGATGCCCATTTCGGTTGGCGGCGTTCCGCAGAAGCAACTGGTCAGCTTCACCCGACAGCTTTCAACCCTCCAGGACGCCGGCCTGCCGATCCTGCGATCATTGCAGATTCTTGAGCAGCAGCAGAAGCCCGGCCTGCTCAAGGCCATCATCGGCGCCGTGGCTGATGACGTCGAAGGGGGGGGCAGCCTCTCCGAGGCGATGGCCAAGCATCCCAAGGCCTTTGACAAGCTCTATGTCAACATGATCGCAGCCGGCGAGGCCGGTGGTGTACTCGACATCATCCTTGCCCGACTGGCTGACTTCATGGAAAAGGCTGCCCGCCTCAAGAAGAAGGTTATCGGCGCCATGATCTACCCGGCGGTGGTCATCACCATCGCGGTGGGTATCGTCTCGATGATCATGATTTTCGTGATCCCGCAGTTCGAGCAGATCTTCAATGACTTCAACACTGAACTGCCGGGCGTCACGAAGCTGCTGCTGGCGATCAGCAGCTGGTTTGCCAATGACTACGGCTGGGCGTACATCATCTGTGCGCCGGTTGTGTTCATGCTGATCGTGAAGCTGCTCAAGCTCAGCGAGGGGGGCAGGTTCTTCGTGGATGCGGTCAAGCTCAAGATTCCGATCCTGGGCGGCATCCTCGCCAAGACGGCCATCGCCCGCTTCACGCGTACGC
>CAZSJB010000231.1:0-1851 GCA_964606625.1 uncultured Tepidisphaeraceae bacterium
GACGCCGCAGGCATACAGGTCGGCTCGGCCGTCCACCGGTTCTCCCGCTCGCTGCTCGGGAGGCATGTAATCGAGCGTGCCAGCAATCGACTGGCCCACCGGGGCTTCCAGTGACTGCGAGAAGAGGATCGACCCCTCTCGCGCGCCACCGACTGTCCGCCCCAGCCCGAAATCCGTCACCTTGATGACTCCCTCCTGCTCGAATCCCCCCGCAAACGCCCGCTCGTGGATGAGAATGTTTTCCGGCTTGATATCGCGGTGAACCACCCCTTGGTTATGCGCATAACCAAGGCCGTCCAGTACCTGTTTCATCACGGCCACCGCCTCCGGCGGCGTCAACACCCGCTCCTGAATCACCGAGCGCAAACTCGCGCCGGGAACATACTCCATGACCAGGTACGGCTGCTCGGCAAACGGATCGAATCCGATCGCCCGAACAACGTTCGGATGCACCAGCCCGCGAATGGCCCCCCCTTCGCGCTGGAGACTGCGCACATACTGCGGGTCCATCGGAAACTTGATCGCGACAACCTGGTCCGACCAGACATGGTGCCTCCCCCGCCACACCTCGCCAAAGGCGCCGCCGCCGATCTTCTCTTCGAGGATGTATTCGCTGATGCGCTGATTGGCTGATGGCATGACAGGTTCTCCATATGCCGTTCCTTCCTCAGTTTATCCCGCGCACCGCGTCAAATACACCCGAACCTGATTGCCGCCCTGGTGAAAGGGCACTGGACCGAATGCTCAGATGATCGCCATCGTCAAGAAGTCGCGCATGGACGCGCAACACCAAGTGGGTTTGCATTTTTGCATCGCAACAGGGTTCGCATCCCCACAAAACCGCGCTGGTGCCACCAGAATCCGGTTCAGCAGTGGCTTGACTGGGTTTGTAGTGGGTTCGCATTCCCACATTGCGCGCAACCTCCTCTATAGCCTGCTCTCCAATATCCCCCGCATTTCCTCCCCTGAAGACACACCAGATGTCTCTTTGTTTGGGAGAAAATTATGATCGATCTTGCACGATTATTGTTCCGGGATGACAACAGCCCCTCTCAGGAACAGATCAAACGCTTCAACACTCTGCTGTTTCCCTCCCCCCCCCATCGCTCTCCTACCATTGCACTTGGGAGGCAATGATGTGGTTCGGGATACTGAGCGTAGCTGCGATCGTGTGCCTGGCGTTGTCGGTCGGGATGTCATTCGCGCACGTACTGGAGATGCCGGTGAAGCTGGGATATTCACCGGAGTTGTATGCAGCCGTAAACAGCTCGCTGTATTACGGTTTTGGCACGGTGGGAGCGGGGATCGTAGTTGCGTCGGTGCTGCTGACGACAGCATGGGCGGTGATGGCATGGCGACAGCGTGACATCCGTCGCGGCTGGAGTGTAGCGGCTGCGGTGCTGGTATGGGCGGGACTGGCTACGTGGTGGGCGATTGTCCAGCCAGTAAACGCCGAGGCATCTCGTGTCTGGACACAGATCGATCCGGGCCAGCCCACAACACAGACCTGGCAGATGCCGCCCGAGGTCGTTGCCTTATGGCAGCAGCGCCACCGGCAATGGGAATACGGCCATACAGTCGTATTCCTCCTCAACTTCGGAGCATTCCTCACACTGGCCCTGGCCCATCGTCGATAAGCTGGTGCGATTTTCGCCTTATTCCACCGTCGGGCACTCACTCAAACCGCTCGGCAATCCAGTCGCAGGTGAACAGGTTGTAGACCCCCGCAATCAACAGCCCCAGTATCAGATAGACCCATCCCACCGTATCGCCGAACAGCCGCCAGTCGAACAGCCACGCCAGGCCCACCAGTTCCATTACCGTCAAGCCGATCACCAGCAGTGCGCCTGC
>CAZSJB010000231.1:1861-5556 GCA_964606625.1 uncultured Tepidisphaeraceae bacterium
GATTCCAGCCCCGCGACCCATCGAATCACCCAGAACAGCGCCCACGGCAGCAGCAGCACGATCCCGATCCATGCCCCCACCCTGCCGACGCTGGAAAGAATGACCTCTCGCTGGTCCGGCTGAATCGTCCACCACCAGATCGCGCAGGCGATCACCACCAGCACCACGATGCCGGTCACGATCTTTCCCGTGATGCTCTTAAGCAAGTCCATGGCGGGGATTGTACACCACACCCCCGCCATGCCGCGTCAGCCGGTGTCAGTTTTCATCGCCGGCTTGGGCGGACTGGGCAACCGGCTGCATCGCATCGAGAATCGTCTGGATAAACTGCGGAGGATATTTGTAGAAGTTCAGCCCCCCATCGTTGCGCGTCATGCTGATGATGAGGTTATTTTCCAGATCGATATAGAGCACGGCTCGCGAGGCGGCTCCGTGGGTGATCGTGCGCTCGCTGAGCGGCGGATTGCCGTCGTACCAGAGCAGGCCGATCCCGCGCTGTTCATCCGTATCCGGGCCAAGCAGCGACGCCAGCGATTGCAGCAGCATGGCCTCGAACGTTTCCTCACTGAAAAAGCGATACGACCCATACGCGCCGCGATTGAGCAGCATCTGACCGATACGGGCCATGTCAATCGCGTTGGAATACGTGTCATACGAGGCGTTGAGGGCATCGGTGTTCTTACAACCGAGCGGTTCGAGCAGATGCCGTCGGGCAAACTCCGGATAGGTCAGGCCGGTGATCTGCTCCAAGATTTTCACGCCCAGTCCCAGGCTCATGCCGTTGTAGACACGCTGCTTACCGATTTCGAGATGCGGCGCCAGTTCGGCGACGATGTGCTCCAGCTCATGCTCACTGTCGCCGCGATGCGTGCACATGCCGGCTGGGTGGGTATAGAGATGACGCATCGTGGGCACGGCCGCCCATGCGGTGAGAACGGCCTCGATCCGCTCCGGAGCGTCCGAGGCCATGCCGGCCTGGGCCATCGAGCCTTTGGAGAACGGGCGCCGGCGGGCCGTCGATCGGCTGGGGTGCAACAAACGCGCGGCTGTAGCGTTGATCGTTTCCGTTAAGACGGCGCTTCAGGCCCAGCCACCAGTGGCGATCTCGCTGTTCCGGCGCGGTGTACGCCGAAACAGGTGTGGAAGGATCCATCTCTGCCAGACCTGCCAGCATGACCGCGTTCCAGTGGTGGCGCTGATTCTCGTGATGGAACGCATACTTGTAATACTCGTTGATCTCCGCCTTCCAGGGGCTGGCCATTTCGGGATCAATGCCAAAGTGCTGGGGCAGGCGGATATCGGCATCCAGGTGGTACCACCGGGGATTGCTCTCTTTCTCGATGCGATACAGCGTACGATAGCGCGTCAGCGTGGAGTCAGCCCGCAGGCGGAGATATTCGACCCCGCCGGCGATGTGCCAGTGATGGAGAGGAAGACTCGCAAGACTATGCGTCGGTTCTCGCATACCGCAAGCCGCGCACATCCTGCTCAAGTTCCTTGCGCAGGATGTATCGCGTGAGCGTGCCCAGTGCGAACACCAGCACGAATAGCTCCAGCGGATACACCCCCACCATGCGATCCGCCAGATAGATCCCCGCCAGGGAGGCGATGGTCCATTCCGCCAGCGACATCACGAAAAAGTCCATCCACGGCCGCCGCCGTGCGATGAATTGCCGCTGCGTGCGCACATAGCGCGCAAAGAAGATGGTGACCACGCTCAAGCCCCCTGCATACGCCATGCTGGCTGCGGCGGGCAGATTCCATTGGCCCGCCAGGGCCACCAGATAAACCGCCAACCCCACCAGCCACGCGATCGCGGTGACGATCAGGAACTTCACAATCGGCGAAAGGCGCGGAAAGCAGAAATCGTACAACCGGCTGAGATGTTCTAGGTATTTGAACTGTTGACGGATGGTCAGCTTGCTCTGGCCTGCATGGCGCAGCCCAAAGTGGATCGGAATCTCACGAATCCGCTTGACCCCGGTCTTGCACATCAGCTCCAGACCGATCTTGTAGCCCAGAGGGGTGAGATAACGTGCTTTTTCGTAGCTGGAGCGGCGCAGCGCAAAAAAACCGCTCATTGGATCGCGCGTCTGCCCGGCAAACGGGCGAGCCAGCATCGTGGCGACCCAGGAATTGATTCGCCTGCCCAATCCCCAGCGCTCGTCGCTGCTGGCGCCTTCGACATACCGTGAACCGATGGCAAAATCCGCTTCGCCGCACGCCACTGCATGCACCAGCTCAGGCAATACCTGCGGCGGATGCTGTAGATCGGCATCCATCACCGCCAGCACCTCGCCCCGGGCGACCGCCATGCCTTCAAGGACGGCGCCGCTGAGGCCATCGGTCGGCATTTCACGCACGATCAGCGACACGGGCAGCGTCTCAGCCAACTCCTCGCACACCGTACGGGTGGCGTCGGGGCTGTTGTCATCCACGACGATGATCTCGTAGCGCCGCCCTGCCAGGGCCTGACCGATCAGCGGAAGCAGCTTGCGGAGGTTTTCCCCCTCGTTAAGTGCGGGAATAATGACCGACACCTCGAGGTCATCCGCCTCCCACATCGACTGCGGGCTGCCGAGCAGCTTTTCATACGTCTGAACGGATCCGGCAATAACGCTCATCTGGTCTCCGCAGGCAGTGGCTGGGCATGCGTACACAGCAGCCCCAGCAGTGCGTGCGGGATAACAGACACGCTACGACGATCGAGGTTGGTTCGTTTCCGGATCTTCCGTCGGGCCGATGCGGTAAAAACCATCAAGGATGGCCCCTGCACCGATGGCGATGCTCGGGGCGGTCACGTTTCCTCGGATTTCCGCTTCCGGCCCCACCAGGACCGGACCACGGCTGGTCACATGACCCTTGATCTTCCCGCGGACGATCATCCCGCCACAGTGAACCTTATCGGCTACCACGTTGCCCTTCTTTTCAACTGTGACAACGCCGCAGGTCTCAATAACCCGGCGGGCCTCATAGGTTTTGAACTGCACATCCTCCAGCCGGAGGGGTTTGTGGCAGTATTTGCAGGTAAACGTGATGACCTTGCGGGGCACCTCCAGAGGCTTGTTGCAATGGAGGCAGATGATCGTCATGCGATCTTCGGTGGTAGGCGAGGTTAGGCGGGGATCGAAGACCATTTGGAGGATGGTTTGCAGCCGGCAGTTTGCAGTTGGCAGTTCGCAGAGGTCAACGCTGCTTCTTGCGGTTCGTTATCGGACCGTTGGTCACCTGCGTGGGCTGCCCTCTGTCAACTGCCAACTGCTGCTTTGCTTGATTGTATCCTACTTCACCGGCTGGGCGGACGGTTGAGCGGGTGGAAGATTGGCTCCGGGGACCCGACCGCCTTGGGCAGCCTGCCCGCTGCGCCCGCCCTTGACGGCATCGGGGCCGACGCTGACGTGCCCGCTGAAGACCGCGCCTTCCTCGACGGTCAGCCGGCTGGCAGACAAATCACCTTCGTATCGGGCGGACTGCTTCAGATCAATCCGGTCGCTGGCGGTGAGGTTGCCCTTCACTTCGCCCTCGATGATGATCGATCCAGCTTCCACGTCTGCCATGAGATGCGCCTCTTTGGCGACATGTAGACGTCCCTGGGTGTTGACCTTGCCTTCAATGCGGCCATGAAGGCGCAGGCCCTTCTCGAAAGAAACCTCACCTTTGATGGTCGCGTCAGGGCCTAAGATGGTGGGATAATC
>CAZSJB010000232.1:0-5554 GCA_964606625.1 uncultured Tepidisphaeraceae bacterium
TGTGTGGTATAATAGTGTGCTGGGCTTAGGTTGTCATTGCCGTCAGAGACGGTGGATGTAACAGATTGCAACAGATTGCAACACTTTCACCAAAAAAAGTGTTGCGGGTTTGGGAAACTGGGGAAAGGTGTTTCCTGACTCCAAGGTTAGCAGCGAACGAATTTTGGCTTTCTTTTTGCTTGGATGGGGGTACGTTTGATCAGCCGATGACTTATCGACCGACCATTGCGATCACGATGGGCGACCCTGCCGGGATTGGACCGGAGGTGATCGTCAAGGCGCTGGCCGATCCGGTGCTGCGCCATCGGGGACAGTATGTCATTTATGGCATGAACGAGCTGCTGGCGTACGCAGCCGACTTGGCGGAATTTGATGTCTTCTGGTGGCGGGATCAGTACAGCGGGCGGCTGCGCAATTACCCGCACGATGTGGTCGTTGTCGATTACGACCAGTATTCGATGCTTGGAACGGCCATCCGCTCGCCGTCACGCGTGGGCGGGCAGGCGTCGATGCGCTTCTGTCTCGACGCCATCGACGCAGCCAACCAGAAACTGGTGGATGCGGTCGTGACCGCTCCCATTTCCAAGGAATCCTGGAAACTCGCCGGATATCCCTATCCCGGCCATACCGAACTATTTGCGGAGCGCACCAACAGCCGCCGTTATGCGATGATGTTCGCGGGTGGACCGCTGAAGGTTGTGCTGGCAACCGTGCATATCCCCCTGAACAGCCTATGGGGACGGCTGAACATCGGCGCGGTCTTTCAGCCGATTGACCTGCTGCATGATGCGCTGGTCCACTGGTTTGATATTCCCAATCCGCACATCGCAGTCTGCGGGGTGAACCCCCATGCCAGTGAAAATGGACAGTTTGGCGACGAAGAAGAGCGCATCATCACCCCCGCCATCAACATGGCGCGCGAACAGGGCATCAATGCCACCGGCCCCTACCCGCCGGACACCGTCTTCCTGGCGGCCCGGGATGGAAAGTTCGACGCGGTCGTGGCGATGTACCACGACCAAGGATTGATCCCGGTGAAACTGCTGGGATTTGACCAAGCGGTGAACCTTACGCTTGGCTTGCCGATCATCCGCACCAGCCCCGATCACGGCACGGCGTTTGACATCGTTGGTCGCAATCGCGCCAACCCTGGGTCGATGCGAGCAGCCATCCAAATGGCGATTGATCTGGCGATCAAGCGCCGCATGCGCATGCAGGCATCGGCCCGCTCGCCCGTCTCCCCTCAGGACTAGCTCTGCCTGCAGATTGCTTCTGCCCCTGGATCAGGTATCCGCCCCGGCCGGTATCAGCGTCTGGGGACAGGGAACCCGGCTGCCTGAAGGACTTCGGGTGTGCGAAGGACATTGAACCCATCCTCCGCGGGCGGCATTGCCCGACGCACTTCCTGTCCGCTGAGATCGATGCGGCCGAAGCGCTTGGCTTCGATGAAGGTGCCGTCCCGAATCACCAGCGTGCCCTGGGTATCGGCCCCGGAGGCGAAAACCGCATTGGTGTCGACCACAAAGACAAAGTCCGCCCCCCGCCCCGAGCTGAGGAACAGCGGATCGGTCGGAATGTTTACCAGCAGGGTCTTTGCGTTATGCAAGGCGCCTCGCGGGAAGTAGTTGGTCCAGTTGCGCGATTCGCCCGTGCCTTCGCCAGCGACCAGCCGCACTGCGCCGGTGCTGATGTGCATGACGTTGTTCTCGCTGGCAGCGCTGCTGTCAAAGCTCATGCGCACGATGAGAATGGACTTGCCGGTTTGTGGAATCAGAGTCTCTTCATCGAGCTGCCGCACTGACGGCGGTGCACCAGAGGCCATCGACAGGCGGTCGGCATTGAACAGCCCCACAACGCGCACCTCCTGTGTCTCTTCCGTGTTGACGGCAATATGCTTGGCGCCGACTTCGATGCCGGTGCGCTGGCCATACAGTTCCTGGAGAAGGTCAGGATGTACGCGATTCAGGGGTCGTGCTCCTGCCAGTGATCCGCCGTCGCTGAGGTGCTGGGTGAGGTTGAGCACCATGTCAGCCACGGGAATCCACGTCGACCCGCGCTCCTGGGTTTCTTCGAGGCTCATCACCCTTGCTTCGTCATAGATGGTGGCGTCGAGCTTGCGACGGTCCGCGGAAATGACGACCAACCGCTTGGAGTTGATCGGGTAAAGCGAGTACATCCCGAAGCTGGTTCCAAACGGGAGTGCTTCGGCAGCGATGGAGAAGATCCCCGTCGCGAATATCCCGGCGACGATGCCCATGACAGCCGCACCGATCTTGTCTGCGATGATAGGTAACTGGATGTTGCCCGGAATGGCCATATCGAAGATCGTGCGACAGATGAGATAGATCGCGGCAAAGAGTGCAATCAGGACGGCGGAGAACGCATAGTCCGCAAAGCCGCCCGTGGCAAAGAACGCCATCACCAGCGGCTCGGTATAGGAGACGGCGAGCACGGCAGCGAAGATCGCCAGGAACGCGGATATCGTCGCGCTCAGAACCCCCTGCACATAGTGGAAGAAGGCGATCGCGCCGATCATGACGAGGATGATGAGGGAGAAGATCATGGGTATCGTCGGTTGTTCAGGTCTCGATGGTTCGTCGCGATTTCAGGTCAACATCGACACTCAGGAAGCTCGGGCAGCACTGCTGGAACTGCTGGAGGGCTTGAGCACCCGCAGTACCTCCTGAATGCTGGTTTCTCCGGCTTCCACGAGGCGTAGAGCGCTTTCCTGGAGGTATTCACCCCGCTGCTTGCGGAACGCCGCCTTGAGCTGCTCCTGCGACCCGCCACTGAAAACAACCTCGGTGATGCGGTCATCCACGCGGAGAATCTCGAAGAATCCGGTCCGTCCCTTGAATCGGAGATCTTTACAGAACTCACACGGAACAGGATTGCCTTTCTGATCACGCAGTGGTTCAGTGCGTGCCTGGTACAGCTGGTTGATCGATGGATCAAGATTGAGCTTCCGCAGCATGGCTGGGTCGGGCGTGAACGCCACCTTGCAGGCGGCACACAGCTTGCGCAGCACCCGACCGTTGATGATCATGCGGAGGCTGTCCATGGCAAGCTGATCGTTTCCGACCAGCTTGCGCCACTGGGCGAGCGCCTCAAAAGTATTGGATGCACGAAGCCCGACGTAAACGCGCTTGTCCTTTGCGAACGTAGCAAGCAGACGGGCGGCTTCGGGGCTTTGCAAGTGAGCCGACGCGATGACATCGGGTTCCTGGCTGACGATCCAGTCGGTCTGCTTAGCTTCTTCCTGAGGCGTGGCATTGGCGCCAAGCTTGTTCTGGGTGATGCCCTCCAGATCCTGATCGGGATCGCGCTCGATCGTCTGGATGTGCGTGAGGAAGGCATCGTGGGCCCGCAGGACCGCATAGAGCATGGTGGTCAGGCCCTGGTCCTTGGGAGCGCTCAGGATCACGACGCCCCGGGCATCGTGGATGATCTCCTGGACCATGTTCATCTGCTCTTCGCTAAGGCCGATCTGGTCGATCGTCTGCGTATGCTGCATCTTGACGTCAGTCAGGAGACGGACGACCTCTCCGGCGGCGCTGCCGGCTGTCTGGACGGTCAGTTCCTTGCGCTGACCGTCGATAACGGCCTTGAGCATGCCGGTCTGGGGTTTGCGGCGCTCGTTGAAATCAAGGCCGGCAGCCACCTTGAGGTAGCCGATCGCGGCGGCAGCATCGGGCTTGGGCATCGAGCCGCCACTGTAACCGACACCGTCGACGTAATAGCGGATGACCGAAAGATCTTTGTCGGGAGCACAGTCAATCCGCTCGGCATTCTTCTGAAGCGGCTCGGTAAGCAGGTGTTGCACGGCGTCGTAGCCGGCGCGGGTGGGATCCTCCGCATCGGGAATAGGCATGACCTCTCCCATGCGATTGATCAACTGCACCTGACCGGGCTGGGCTTCGACGACCTTTTCCTTGCGGCCGAAGCTGCTGATCCAGTCCTGGAACTGCTGCTTGAGGTCTCCCAGGCCGACCACCCTGGCTCGCAGGCCCAGGTAAACGCCGACCTCGACCGCCATGAAGAATAGGAATACCGCCAAGGCGATCCAGAAGTTGGGCACGAACAGGAACAGCCCCACAGCCACGACCATTCCACCAAGCAGCCCGGCATTGAGGGCATGACGGGGAAGATGGGCATAAATCGCATCTTTGTCCGCCCAGGTGAGCAGCCGGGCCCAGATCAACAGCAGGACGAGTATCGGAAGCGCCTTCCAGACGCTGACGTACTCTCCGGCTGGCACTTGTGCGAGGGGCACCTGTGCAAGCAGTACCGCTGGATGCATTCGATCTCCTCAGGAGTTACAAGTCACGGTGCGCAAACAGGGAGATATTCTAACGGTAGAAGCCGCAAGGGGGCAAACGTTCGTTTCGAAACCGTCGAAATCCCTGATAAGAAAGAACCCGACCGCGCACCTGGGCGCGGTCGGGTCACCCACTCGATCGTTCCGCGGTCGGTGCCCGCGTCAACCCGCCTTAGCAGGGTAATACGTGTGCGGGAAAGGGTTTCGCTCCCGGGCCGGATGCGGGATGGTATGGGCATCGGCCCGCGGATGGGCAGCGTCGTAGGCTTCTTTCATCCGTTCGGTCGTCAGGTGCGTGTAGATCTGCGTGGTGCTGAGGCTTTGATGGCCGAGCAGCTCCTGCACACTCCGCAGATCGGCGCCGTTGTTCAGCAGATGCGTCGCAAAGCTGTGACGCAGCGTGTGGGGGCTGATTCCCGGATCCAGCCCGGCAGCCACAAGATACTTGTCGAGCTTTCGCCGAACCGACCGCGTGCTCAGCGGATCGCCGTGTTTGTTGAGGAATACACGGTGGATGTGCTTCGACTGGCTCATGCGGGGATCCATCTGGCGCATCTCGAAATATCGCTGCAGGGCCTTGATCGCCTGCGAGCCAATCGGGGTAAGGCGGTCCTTGCGGCCCTTGCCACGAACCCGCAGCACACCCTCCTGAAGATCCAGATCCCCCACTTCCAGCTCGACTAGTTCGCTGACACGGATACCCGAGCTATATAGCACTTCGAGCATCGCGCGATCGCGAGCAGCCAGGACATCCGCATCGCCCGGTGCATCCAGCAGCCGCTGGACCTGGTCAAGATCCAGGCATTTGGGCAGGCGTTTTTCCTGCTTGGGCGTGCGAATGTTTGTCAGCGGGCTGGTGGTGAGCATGCCACGGCGAATCAGGAACTTGTAGAAGCTCCGCAGGGTCGCCAGCTTTCGGGCGGTGGTGCTCTTGGTGTAGTTCTGGGCGTAGAGATACGCCAGGAACTCTCGGATGGTCAGCGACTCGAGCTTGATGATGCGGTCATCAATCTGCTCGGGAGTCATTGTACCGGGGGGCAGATTCGCTTGAGCCTGACCAATCTCCCCGGCAATAAACTGAGCAAACTGCACGAGGTCCGCGCCATAGCTGCGAACGGTGTAGTCGCTGAAGTGCTTCTCAAGCTTCAGGTAGTCGAGAAACTGCCTGATGAGAGGCGTGAACTTCCGCTCGGAAGCGGCGGTCGCGGCTGAACTGATTGAAGCGGCAACTGTCGT
>CAZSJB010000233.1:0-5546 GCA_964606625.1 uncultured Tepidisphaeraceae bacterium
GCGTCGGTCCGACATAGATCTGACGGGGCCGGACGATGCGGCTGTTCTTATCGTCGTGTTGTTCTTTCCAGTGGGCGATCCAGCCCGGCATGCGTCCGATGGCGAACATCACGGTGAACATATTCACCGGAATCCCGATCGCCTTCATGATGATGCCGCTGTAGAAGTCGACATTCGGATAGAGCTTGCGCTCGATGAAGTAAGGATCCTTCAGAGCCAGCTCTTCAACCTTCATGGCGATGTCGAGCAGCGGATCGTGGATGCCCAGCTTGTTGAGCACCTTGTCCGCAGACGCCTTCAGAATCTTTGCGCGGGGATCGAAGTTCTTGTAAACCCGATGCCCGAAGCCCATCAGCTTGAAGGGGTCGTTTTTGTCCTTGGCTTTGGCGATGACCTGCTCGGCAGTCAACCCGCCCTCGTGGATGGCCTGGAGCTGCTCCAGCACCGCCACGTTGGCACCGCCATGCAAGGGACCCCACAAGGCACTGACGCCGGCTGAGCAGGAAGCAAACAGGTTTGCCTGGCTGGACCCGACCGCCCGAACGGTCGAGGTCGAGCAGTTCTGTTCATGATCGGCGTGAAGCACGAGAATCATGTTCAGCGCGTGTTCTACATCCGGATCAACGGCGTACTGCTCGTACGGCATCGAGAACATCATGTGCAGGAAGTTGGCCACGTACGGCAGCTTGGGATCGGGGTAAATGAAGGGCAATCCCGACGTCTGGCGATAGGAGTACGCCGCGATTGTCCGAACCTTGCTGATCAACCGCGCAGCCACCTCTTCGAAGCTCTCTTCGTCGTCGATCTGGATGAACTTCTGATGGAAACAGGAGAGCGTGTTCACCATCGCCGACAGCATGGCCATCGGCGGCGCATTTACCGGGAAGCCCTGGAAGTGGTGCTTGAAATCCTCATGCAGGTGCGCGTTGCGTGTCAGGCGTGCACGGAAGCGCAGCAACTCGGTTTCGGTCGGCAGACGGCCGAAGATCAGCAACCACGCGGTTTCGATAAACGTCGAATGCTCAGCCAGTTGCTCGATGGGAATCCCGCGGTAGCGCAGGATCCCTTTTTCGCCGTCGATGAAGGTGATGGCGCTGGTGCATGCCCCGGTATTACCGAAGGCTGGATCCAGCGTGATCAAGCCCATCTGGGCACGCAGTTCAGTAATATCGATGCCCAGTTCACCCTCGCTGCCTTCGATTACGGGCAGTTCGAGCTTCTTATCGCCGTAAATGAGTGTTGCTGTTTTGGGATTCGCCAAGGGTGCTGTTCCTTTCCTGCTCGAAGAGACGGTGGAGGAGTATAGCGACAACATAATCGGCTGGCTATCGTCAACCCGTTAGCCAGCTTATCGAAACCGCCCCGCCTGAATCCATCGTTAAGCTATTGTACGCATGCGTCCGCTGTCGCCAAGCCCACTCATCATCCTGCGCCCGCTTCCATCCAAGGGAAGGAAACACTACATTAACGGCACTGCGGATGGCGCAGCCCAGATTCTCGAGAAAATTATCCCTTTAACCGCATAAACACCAATGAGCGATCAGCCCAATCACCGTTTCGGTACACTTGCCCTTCATGCCGGTCAGGTCCCGGATCCGACCACCAATTCACGGGCAGTCCCGATTTACGCGACGACCAGCTACGTCTTCAATGACACGGATCACGCAGCCAATCTGTTCGGCCTGAAAGAGTTCGGGAATATCTATACCCGCCTGATGAACCCGACGACCGACGTCCTGGAAAAGCGCCTCGCAGCCCTGGACGGCGGTGTAACCGGCTTGGCCTTTGCCTCCGGGCAGGCAGCCATCATGGCGTCCATCCTGACCCTCTGCCATTCGGGACAAAACTTCATCAGTGCCACCTCCCTGTATGGCGGCACGTGGACGCTGTTCACCCAGACGTTCAAGAACCTCGGCATCGAGGTGCGTTTCTTTGATCCGCGCCAGCCGGAGCAGATTCAGAGCCTTGTCGATGACAAGACGCGGTGCGTCTTCCTGGAAGCCATCGGCAACCCCAAGAACGATGTACCCGATTACCGCGCGGTGGCGGATGCAGCCCACGCAGCCGGCATTCCGGTGATCTGCGACAACACCGTCATGACGCCCGCCCTGCTCCGTCCCATCGAGCACGGGATCGACATCGTTGTCTACTCAACGACCAAGTTCATCGGCGGCCATGGCACGCATATCGGCGGCGCGGTGGTGGATTCGGGCAACTTCAAGTGGGCGGATAATCCTGAAAAATGGCCGGAGTTCTGCGCCCCGGCGCCCAGCTATCATGGTGTGGTCTTCGAAGAAGCCCTGCGTCCGCTGGGTAATGTGGCCTACAACATTCACATGCGCACGCACTGGCTGCGCGACACTGGTGCAACGATGTCGCCGTTTGCAGCGTTCCTATTCCTGCAGGGGCTGGAGACGCTGCATCTGCGCATGCCGCGGCACTGCGAGAACGCACTGGCGGTCGCCAAGTTCCTGGAGCAGCATCCCGCGGTCGAGTGGGTCAACTATCCCGGCCTGGAATCGCACCGGGATTACGCCAATGCCAAGAAATATCTCACGAACGGCGCCGGCGCGATCCTGGGCTTCGGCATCAAGGGCGGCGCCGAAGCCGGCAAGCGCTTCGTCAACAACTGCAAGCTGCTGTCGCACCTAGCCAATATCGGCGACGCCAAGAGCCTGGTCATTCACCCGGCCAGCACGACCCATTCGCAGCTCAGCGAAGAAGAGCAGCGGCAGACGGGTGTCTCCCCCGAGTACCTCCGCCTGAGCATTGGCATCGAGGATGTTGCAGACATCATCGAAGACATCGATCAGGCGCTGAAGGCGTCTCAGAAGTAAATCTGTCCCATACCAAAAGCGAGAGTCGGGCTGTGGATTCAGCGAGCCTGAGTTTGCAGCCCGACGCGCGTAAACCCGTGGAAGCGCAGCTCGTTCAGCACGGATATTACGTGATGATACGGCGTGTCGCGGTCGGCATCGATGCGCACGCGCAGATCCGGCTGACGCTCTGCACGGGCGCGGATCTGCTCGGTCAGCGTGGGCGTTTCAACAGGCTGGTTGCCGATGTAAACCTTGCCGTCTCGATCGATGGCGATGATGAACAAGTCCTCAGGCATCACCACCTCGGCTGCCGATGACGCTTCGGGAAGGTTCAGCCGCAGCTCGTGGCGGACTTCTTTAAACTGCGAGGCTACCAGGAAAAAGATCAGCAAAAGAAACACGACGTCGATCAGCGGCGTAATCGGGATCTCCACGCTATCGTCATCCGGCAATTCAATGCGCATGGCTGACCTCCCCGGAGCGCGGACGGATCATGTGACGACTGATCAACTCATTGACCTGCTCTTCCAGCGTAATGCCCAGGATGCTGGTGCGGCTTTTAAAATAGTGATGCAGAATCAGCATCGGGATGGCGATCGCCAGACCAACAGCCGTGGTGACCAGCGCCAGTGAAATCTCGCTGGACAGCACCGCCGCATTGCCCATCGCTCCCATGAGCGCTACCTTGTCGAACGCCAGAATCATCCCCAGGACTGTCCCGAATAGTCCCAGCAACGGCTCGATGGTTGCTACTACGGCGATGGGATACGCTTTCTGAAGGTGCAGCCGAAGTTCGCGAGCGCCAATGTCCCCGGCAACGGCAGCGGCTTCGGTCGGTGAGCTGTGACGATGTTCGATCAAGGCAGTCACCACCCGGGCGAGGGTGCTGCGATTCCGTTTGCACAGGGATTGTACCTCCTCAACCCGCCCCGCTGACCAGAGGGTGTCAATCTCCCGGTAAAGTCGCGGGGGTGCGATCGTGCCGCGGCGGAGTTTGATGAACCGCTCGATAGCAAATGCCAGACCGCCAATGGAAAACAGCACCTGGACCACCACCGTTATACCGCCGGATCGCAGCTTGGCTGAGAGCGTTGTCACCAATTCATACTGATCTGTGTTCTGGTCGCTTGGTGGTAACGGCTGCAACTCAGCCGTTGCATTCGTCTCATTCGGGGGCAACGCTGCCTCCTGCGCCCAGGCTGCTACCCATATCCCCAGCAGCACCATCCCCATGATCAGCAGACGAGTCACATGCTTCATGAAAACAGCCTTTCCTCATATCGAGTTGCCCTTGTTCCCCCTGCCAACCGGCTCTTGCGCCCCGGATACAACGGTTCTGGACTGGGCAGGTCCACTGCGACGAGTTGTCCGTTGTCGCGCTGCGCGAACCATCTTATTCTGAGAGACGACATTGTCATTATTCCCCGGAAGGAGATAACCCATGCCCAGCGTTCGTGATGATAAAAAGCGCAAGGAAATTATAGATCTTCTCACGCAGGCTTACTGGATGGAGATCGAGACGGTGATGAGCTATATCGCCAATTCGATCAATCTCGATGGTGTGAGGGCTGAGGAGATCAAGAAAAGCCTTGCCTCTGACATTTCCGAAGAGCTCGGCCATGCCCAGCGGTTCGGACAGCGCATCAAGCAGCTTTATGGCACCGTTCCTGGCAGCCAGGCCTTCAAGGCTGAGCAGACCTACCTTCAGCCTCCGGCGGATTCAACCGATGTCGTCTCGGTAATTCGCGGCGTCATCGAAGCGGAGCGCGGCGCCATCGACCACTATCTCAAGATCATCAACACGGCTGAAGGCGCCGATCCTGTCACGGTCGACATGGTGACAACCATCCTGGCTGATGAAGAAGAACATCTCCGCACCTTCGAAGGTTTCCTGATGGAGTACGAAAAGAACGGCAAATGAAGGCGGCTATAGCGCCTTCAGCCGATTCCAGATCGCCTCCAGGAGCGGATCGACCCCCTGCTTGCTCACGCCGGAGATGGGGAAGATTTCCTTGCCCGCAAGTGCCTGGCGCAGGTTGTCAAGCGCCTCGTTATCCGTGGCAAGATCCATCTTGTTGGCGGCGATGATTTCATGCTTCTCCGCCAGCAGCGGGCTGAACGCCTCAAGCTCCTTGCGGATGATGCGGTAGTTTTCGGCAGGGTCCGAGCCGTCGGTCGGGAACAGATCCAGCAGGTGAACGATGATCTTCGTGCGCTCGATGTGGCGCAGGAACGCATGCCCCAGCCCCGCGCCTTTTTGCGCACCTTCGATCAGCCCGGGAATGTCGGCAAAGACCATGCGACGGTCACCGACGATATCAACGATCCCCAATTGGGGCTCGAGTGTGGTGAAGGGGTAATCCGCCACCTTCGGCCGGGCAGCCGAGATCGATCGCAGCAACGTACTTTTCCCGGCATTGGGCATGCCGACCAGTCCGACATCGGCAATGAGCTTGAGTTCGAGTTTGAGGTAGCGTTCCTGCCCCTCGGTTCCCGGCTGGGCGTAGCGCGGGGTCTGGTTGGTTGGACTTTTAAAGTGCCAGTTGCCCAATCCCCCCTTGCCCCCCTTGGCAATGAGGACACGCTTGCCCGGCTGATCCAGGTCCGCCAGCAGGATGTTGTGTTCCTTGTCGTAGATGAGCGTCCCCGGGGGGACGCGGATGATCAGGTCTGCACCACTTTTGCCGTACATCTTCTTGCCCTGGCCGGGCTTGCCATGCTCGGCGC
>CAZSJB010000234.1:0-5509 GCA_964606625.1 uncultured Tepidisphaeraceae bacterium
AAGCCACTGTTCGGTGCAACAGACCGCTGATCCGGGCCGCAGTCAGGAGCAAGTCATGTCGCAATCCACATCGCCCACGCCTGTCTATCCAAAACGCCGCGGTTTCACGCTTGTCGAGTTGCTGGTGGTTATCGGGATTATCGCGTTGCTTATCTCGATCCTGCTGCCATCACTGAACCGGGCGCGCCAGGCCGCCGCCGCAACGGTGTGTCTGTCCAACCTCCGCACCCTGGGGCAGATGACGGCGGTTTATCACGCGCAGTACGGGGCCTATCCGCCGCTTGCCCAGTACGCCAGTGCCACCGGTTTCACCAGTAATGGCTATAAGGGCGCGAACCTGTGGGCGCTGATCAATTTGCAAGCGGGCAACCAGTTTGCCATCTGCCCGACTGCCGCAGTAAACCTGGAGCCGCCGACCTGGTCGATTGCCGACAATGACAAGCGCGCCCTGTATTCCTACAAGTACAACTGGTTCATTGCCGGCGCCGAGACCAATGCCTCGGTTACGCCGCACATGCCGCACGCCACAGCACGCAGCGGCGGTGGATACAATCCCAATCCCGCCCGTGTGATCAAGCACGCCAGTGAGACACTTCTGTTTGTGGACTATCCTCAACTGGTGGCCATCCAGCCAAACGATGCCTCCGGCAGCGATCGCGGCATGCAGTGGAGCGCCGTGAAACCAACCAGCCCACAAACCAAGGTGGTGAATGGCGTGGTCCGTCAGCCGATCCGCGGGATTGCGCCCGTGCACAACACTCAACCGTCGACTGCTCCCCACGCGGTTCTCAGCGATGCTTCCGTCGCCATGCAGGGAACAGTGAATGTACTCTATGCCGACGGCTCGGCACGTCCGGTGGAGGTACGGCAGGGTGAGATCGTGAACATCGCTGATCCCCGCCGCCAAGCTGTTCTCAACAGCAGCACGACCAATGGCAATCTCCTGGCCGGTAATGAGTGTGTCCTGGAAGGCACGCGGCTGGACTGGACGCTTGCTCCGTGACGTGAGACACGCGAGATCTCGTGCGGTTGTCCTGTTGGCCTGTGAAGGGCGCGGGTTGGCGAATGAGAGAGGAACGTGATGAGCCTTCGTGAAACGATCAATGATCGCAAGGGGCTGGGCGTGGTGATCGGCGTGGTCTTGATCGCGGCGGCGGTGGGCTCGTTTGTTGTGGCTCATCGTCAGCCGGCGATCCAGGTGGAGCAGTTGTACTACAGCATTGACGATGGTGCGACATTCTTCGCGGAGGATGCAAACCGGATCTACCCGTTCGACCACAACGGTCAGCCGGCGTACCGAGTCTACGTGTACCGCTGTGGAGACGGTCAGCCGTTTGTCAGCTATCTGGCACGCTACAACGACAGGACGCGAACTCGGCTGGAACAGCTTATCGCAAAAGGGAGTCCCGACGATGTCGGCGAAATTGCCCGGCTTCGCGGCGCGGGAATTGAAGTGAAAAAGCCCGGTGACAAGGAATGGGTGGCGCTGGACGACCCCGCCGCTGCTGAGATTCTCAGTGGTCCGGCTTGTCCGCAAGATCAACCGTTGCGGGCTGTGCTTCCCTGAAACAAACCGGTGAAGGCGATGAGTGTCGCGAACCATACGCGCACCGGATCTCATGCGCTGCCCTAACTGCGAGAGGAGGTGGTGGAATGATGTTGAATGCCTTAAGGGGGTCGAAGCGTGCGATCAGTGGCATGCGGTACATCCCAGGATTCATGGCCCTGGTGTTCCTGGGTTCAATCGGCGCGACTGTATCGGAGGCGGTTATCTATTCCGGGACCGGCAAATGGGAGACGATCGCCAATTGGGATACCGGTGACTTGCCGGCTGGGACGGACACCGTAGTGGTTGAGAATGCCGAAGTGACCTTCGATGATACAACCTGGGTTGTGCTCAGTGAGGCGGGTAAGCTTCATTCGTCTACGGAATATCGTTTATCACTCCTGCGCATAGCCAACACCAGCATGGCGATCGTAACGTTCGATTTCAGTAACGATTACACGATCCGCACAGTCAATCCGGGCTTGAGCTATATTGGCTCGGGCAACAATTCCGATGGCACCGTAAACCTGCACAGCGGAAAGCTGATCATCGAGTCCAACACATTGGCGGTTGGAGAGAAATCGGGGTCCACCGGCCTGTTGAACATTACCGGCGGGACCTACATCGTCTCCCGCGAAAGTGGTGGCAACAGCGTGAATCTGGGTACCATCGGCAGCGGTACCATTCGGGTTTCCGGTGGAATCTTCCAGACGCGCGCGGGCCTGACCCTCGGCAGCAACGGCACGTTTGACGTGCGCGGCAGCGGCATCACGGAGATCGGCATCGGCAGTAACAGTTCCCTGGACGGGAGATGGGTTCAGCAAGCCGGTGGCATTCTGAGCGTCGGGATTGATGCGTGCGGCGTCACTCCCATCGTCATCGACGAAATTGGAGACGATGGCGGGGGAGATGTTCTCTTCGAGGGCGGTGCCATCCTTCATCCCTACAACCTGGGCGGAGCACCGGCTAACCAGTGGTATACCGTCATGACTTGGGAAGGAACTATGACCAACAACGGCTTGGGTCTTTCGCCCGAGGCTGTGGCATCGGGATGGCAATTTCGCATCGATGAAGAGGCCAGCTCATTGCAGGTCATGCTGGTGCCTGAACCCGGAGCCGTTGGCGTATTGGGCCTGTCTATGCTGGCTGGAGTGCTGCGACGGCGACGCACCTTGTGATCTTCGATCCTCTGCAACCGCAGATGACTTTTACTAGCTGAGACCTGAACTAAGCGCATGGCGATCATCGACTATGTCATCCTTGCGGCGTACCTGCTGTTCCTCCTGACGTTGGGGCCGATTTTCAATCGGTTCAATCGCAACGCCAGCGACTACTTCCGTGCCGGCGGCACAATGGTTTGGTGGATCGCCGCGACTGCCGTCATCATGGGCGGATTCAGTGCCTGGTCATTTACCGGTGGGGCAGCGCGTGTCTACGAGACCGGTACGTTTTTCCTGGCGCTATTCCTCTGCAACTTCGTGGCAATGGCGTTTACGTATCGCTTCCTGGCTGCGCGATTTCGCCAGATGCGCGTCGTCACGGCTGTTGAAGCGATTCGCAAGCGTTTTGGCCCGGTCAATGAACAGGTGTTCACCTGGATCCAGATCCCGCAGAACCTGTTTTTCGCTGGCATCGGACTTTATACGCTGGTGGTGTTCAGCTCCGGCGCATTCGGGTTGCCGATGATGTCGTTGATCCTGATCCTGGGCACTATCGTCACGGTGATGGCGGTGGCTGGCGGGGCCTGGGCGATCAATGCGGGGCAGTTCGTGCAATCGCTGATTTTTTTGGCGATTACGGGGATGATGGTCTGGACGACGCTGTCGCATCCGCAGGTCGGCGGATTGTCCGGGCTGATTCGTCAGCTGCCTGAGCAGCACTTCAACTGGGCGCAAATCGAGCGGCCGAGCGTGTTGCTGGCCTTTGTCGGCACGTTGCTCCTGGGGCAGCTCATTCAGATGAACTCCCTGAAAGAAGGCGTAGCCAAGTATCTGATCGTGAAAAACGGTCGCGACGCTCGACGCGTCACGTTGCTGAACATCGCCGCGACGCTTTTGCTCACCCCCATGTGGATGATTCCCGCGATGGGATCAGTCATCGTGCATCCCACGCTGTCAGCCGATTATCCAGGGCTGAAAAATGCGCATGAAGCCGCCTATGTCGCCATGGCGCAGACAACACTGCCGCCTGGGCTGCTGGGCTTGCTGTTGTGTGCGATCTTCAGCGCATCGCTGGATAATCTGAGCAGTGGCGTCAACGGATCGGCTGCGGTGCTGGTACGCAACTTTTACGTACCGATTATCAACCCAAAGGCATCTGATCGGCGGCAGGTATGGATCGGACGGGTACTGAGTGTTCTGGGAGGAGGAATCATCGTCGGAGTCGCGCTGGCGATGGGGAAGTTCAGTACGTTGCCCCTGTACAACCTGGTGTTGCTGTGTGCCGCTGCCATCGGATTGCCACAGGCGATCCCGATGTTCCTGGGGCTGTTCGTACGCAGGGCGCCCTCAATTTCGCTGTGGAGCACACTGCTAATCGGCTTTTCCACGTCACTGGCACTCCAGTTTGTCTTGCGTGATGCACTGCTCAACCGCCTGTGGCGCGCAGGGGATACACCGCTCACACGCCAGGAGCTCAGCGATCTGAAGATAGCCGTGATTACCGGCGTGTTGATTGTGGTCTGCATGGGATGGTTTTTCCTCTGTACGCTCCTGTCGATCCTGGCGGAGCGCCGCCGATGCATGCTGGGGTTACCGGTATCGCTGCCTGCTCAAGCGCAGGCCATCGTCGAGGCCGACCTGCAGGCACCGGGCCAATCGCCGGCTGTCGTGCACCTTTTCCAATCCATAGCCACACAACGTCTGTCTGGATTCCTGGGACTGTTTGATGATACGCCTCAGCGACGGGCACAGGTCGAGGCGTTCTTTATCGAGATGAACACTCCGATCGACGATGCCACGGAGCACGGTGATAGTGCCCAGAAAGATGACCATCGACAGTACCATATGCTGGGCATGCTCAGTGTGATCTTCGGCGGCTTCATAGCGGTGCTGGGGCTGCTGCCCAATACCCTGGGCGGACGCCTCGGTCTCTTGGGATGTGGTGGTGGGGTTGCGCTGGTGGGAATGCTGCTGCTGTGGCTGGCGCGACGCGCGTCAATCCGCAGCACTGCTGTGTTGGTGGATATCTCAGACGCAACAGGACTGATTTCCGATGCAGGCCAACCGATGTGCGCAGAACCGCACTCGGTGGGATAAGGAAATGTCCCAGCCGACAGGTCATTGTTTGCAGTGTGGAGGAAAGATGAACTTATTACGCGTGCTTGCAGGGGCTCTCTGGATGTCGGCGATGGTTCAGGCGGAGGTGATCGAAATAGCCAGTCTCAAGGAATTGGCAGAGTATGCCGCCCAGAGCGGCAATACCGTCCGGATGAAGCCCGGCGTCTACCGCATGACGGATTATCTCACCGATGAGGTCATCGCCGAAATCCGCAGCCAAGTGCCCCAGACGGGCGGCCGCCCGCCGGTGTGGATGATCCAGTTCTCAGGAAACGACAATCACTTCGAGATGCGCGACGTCATCCTCGAGATTGACACCTCGCTCTATCCCAAGTTGCCCAGGGGATATGCCCGCCTGGTATTCGTCTCTGGCAACAATATCACCATCGCCGGCCTGACCATTCGCAATACCGGTCCGCAGCGGGGAAGCCATGGCAATACGCTCTCGGTCTGGGGGCAGGGCAACACGCTGGAGAATGTGACGGTCTACGTCAGCGGTTCTCAGCCATACGGGTATGGAGACCTGTTCGGCAAGGGCGGACCCAACCTGACGGGCTTGCAGAAGCAGAGCGGGATCATGGTGGCAGGGCAGAACAACACGCTGAGGCGCTGCAAGGTCATCAGCCGCGCGTTCGGTCACTGCTTCTACATCCAGAACGCCGGTCAAGGCAGGACCGAGAATATC
>CAZSJB010000235.1:0-5474 GCA_964606625.1 uncultured Tepidisphaeraceae bacterium
GGTCGGGGTGGTTCTTCACCGCTTCGCTGAAGCTGCAAAAGATAATGCCCTTCTCAGCCAGTTCTTTCTGGAATGTCGTGGTCACCGAGACCGAGTCGAAGACCGCATCGACAGCCACCGGATTGGGGCCTGCGGGCTTGTCTTCCTCGATCCCCAGCAGCACCTTGCGCTCGTGCAGCGGGACACCGAGCTTGTCATAGATGGCAAGCAGTTCCGGATCGACCTCGTCTAACGACTTGTATCGGGCTTTGGGAGCCGAGTAGTAGATCGTGTCCTGGTAGTTGATCGGGTCGTACTTGATCTTGCCCCAGTGATGAGGCTCGGTCATGGTCAGCCAATGGCGATAGGCCCGGAGGCGCCATTCCAGCAGCCATTCAGGCTCTTCCTTTTTCGCGGAGATAAAACGGATGATCTCCTCGTTAAGTCCCGGGGGAGCGGATTCCGATTCAATATCAGACACGAATCCCCACTGGTACTCGCGATTGGCAATGAGTTCTTCGAGTTCTGCGTCACTAATGGCCATGGTCAACCCTTTGCAGTCGATGACTGCAATGAATGCTGTTGTTTACGTTAATGCAACACGGGCACTCACCCCGTGTTTCTCGTCTTGATGCGCACGATCAGCGGCGATGGAATACCAGAGCGGGACCGCCCGGAAGCGGTCTTCGCCAGATGCCTGGGAACATCGCGAATCGATCAGGCCTGGAAGCTGCTTCCGCAGCCGCAGGTGCTGGTGGCGTTAGGATTCTTGAAGACGAAGCCTCGGCCCATTACCTCGTCTTTGAAGTCGATCTCAGTGCCGTCAAGGTAGAGGTTGGACTTCATGTCGATGAGGATCTTGACCCCGTGGGACTCCATTTCCTCATCCATTTCACCTTTTTCGTCTTCCGTCAGGTCAAGCATATAGCTGAACCCGGAACATCCGCCGCCTTTCACGCCAACACGCAAGCGCGTCTTTTCGGCGTCGAGGTTCTGCTCAGCAATAATGCTCTTGATTTCCTTGGCTGCCGCTTCGGTCAATGTAATGGCCATTTTCGAGGCTCCTGATAAATAAACGGTCCGTACTTTCGGATTCTTGTTCTTGGTTTACGCGTTGTCGCCACAGCGACAGCGGATTGCTTCAACCGGGACGTCAATTCGCCGACCGGGAGTCACCAAGTCTGACACCATCACTTCGCGGAGGCATCGGGCCAAGCGGTGCTGGAGTGCCCGGACGGGACCCTCAGTGGCGAGATGCCGGCTGGGTTTGCGGTCCTGGATGTCCAGATCGTGATCCATGAACCGCATCAGATCATAGACACTAAGGCTGTCCAGGGTTCGCCGCAGGGCATATCCGCCTTTGACGCCGCGCGTGCTGCTGACCACCTGATGGCGGTGAAGATCTTTCATGATCCGCATCAGCAGCGAGTGCGGCAGATTATTGGCGTCGGCGATCTCGCGCGTTGGTACGACCTGTTGGGGTCGGTGGGCCAGATAAGCCAACGCTACCAACGCGTATTCGACCGATCGGCTGACACTCAACATCTCCGCAACGCAATATAGGACAGGTTTAGTACGGTTTCCAGTGCTTAATGAGATTTAGTCGCAATAAAATCTGCGTGCGATTGGATGTTGCGACTGTAGTTTGGCGTAAGTCATTCGTCTGGAATGGTTTACCAGAAATCCTTGCGTCTCAGTACCAAGGCGCCAAACGAATAATCCCTGGGATTTTTAACTTTTGCTTCGCGCGGGGGAGAGAGGTAACGCTTGCCGTTATCGATGAACTCGGGGTTTCCAGCAAACTCGAACAGACCGCCGGCTGTGAAAACCTGCTTCACCCGTTCGGGCGAATCGAGCTGATTGCGATAGCGGTCATCAAACGCCATGCAGTCAAACACGAACGGAGCTGGATTGTTGTAGTCGAAGGTGATTCCTACCCAGCCGCCCGGTTTCATCGTGCGGTGAAACTCCACGAAAGCCCGCTGCTTCAGATAGAAATCCAAGTGTTCAAAGACACAGATGCTGAAGCAATGATCGAAAAAACCCTCCTCGAAATCCATGCGCGACACGTCCATTGAATAGGCGTGCAGATTCCAGCCCATTTTCTTGGCGGCCTGGTTCGAGTTTTTGATCAGGGCAGGGTTGATGTCGATCGAATGCACCTCACAGCCGAGGCTTGCCAGGAAAAAGCTGAACAGCGAGGACGTTCCGCCCGCATCCAGCACGCGCACGCCCGGACCGAGCTTGCCCTTGAAGGCGCGGACCATGGCTTCGATTTCCCAGTAGAGGAACCAGGGAATTCGCTCATCATCGACTGCATCGGGCAGGGGTTCGTAATTGGGGCCCCGATTGTCCATCCCTACGCCGGTATTGGGCTTTTCGAGGGATCCATACCAGGAGGTCATGAGGACCCCTTTGGAATACATGTCACGGATAAGCTGATGGATGGCCTGTACGGTGGGCACAGCCTCGGGGTGGAACAGGTCATCACGATCCATTGAACGGTTGAACGGGGTAGTTGCGGTAGCGGTGGTGGGCATTGTGTTGTTTATCCGTTAGCAGTTATCCGTTTCAGTCTGAAAGAGGAAAAGATTATCAGATCGAAGTCGCGTTGGAAATGAATGGTAATCGCCTGTGATCTGCTAGGCGCTGTTTTTTCGATTTTCAGACTGGGACAGGGGAATTGGGGACTGCAAGCCCTTCAAAACCATTTCACATTCCGTTCCTGGCAGGCTGCAAAGTGCCAGTTGTACATCAGGAGCAGCCGCTTGCCGATGAGCAGCCGCAGCAGGCCCATGGTCCACATGAACACCATGAAACGATACTTCGAGCAGCGGGGGGGCTTGTCATAGCAGCCCTTGAGATCGAAGTGCTTGTAAAGAAAGCGGTAAACGTAGGCCAGCCCACCCCCCAAAGGGCCATACGTTTTGACCAGTCGGAAAGCTTCCTGCACGAACAGCCGGCCTGCGGAGCCGGTCTTGTTGGTGTCCGAAAAATAGTAACGCGACATCACGCGATCGGTCACGTGCAGCTTGGCGCCCGCATTGCGGAGACGTGCCCACAAGTCCCAGTCAAACCCGAGATGATAGCTGGTATCGAGCTGGCCGACCTTGCGATGGAGAGAGGCTTTCCAGAAAGTGCTCGGCTGTTCGATGACGTTCTGGATGCCGATTTTCTCCCATGTCTCTGGATCGCCGCCCGTGATGTAGCGGGTTTCTCCATCGGGCATGATGCGTTCGCACTTGCCCGTCACCATGTCCACATCCGGGTTGCTGGCGAAGATTTCCGCGGCGTGATGCAGCGCTCCGGGCAGCAGCTCGTCATCCGCGCACAGCCAGCCAAAAATTTCTCCGGTGGCACGGGCAAAGCCCTTGTTCAGCCCATCGGCCTGGCCCTTGTCTTTCTCGATGATCAGCACATCGAAGTGCTCACGATATTTCTCGATGATCTGTCTGGATTCGTCGGTGCTGCACGAATCCGCCATGATCAACTGAAGCTTGGGATAGTTCTGCGCCAGCAATGACTGGATGCAGCGCTCCAGTACTGGACCGCTGTTGTAGTTGGGGATGACGATGGAGAAGGTCGGGGTCATGAAGCACAACGTACAGGGGATATATGCGTTGCCCAGGTGGCGGATTGACATTTGACAGGTGAGGCAGGACTCACCTGTGAAGTCTTCGCATGCACTGCCCTCATTTCACTGCGTACCTCCGTGGGTAGCAGGGACAGCGCTGCGAAAGAACGGCTCGATGGTTTCAGTCTGGCGGGGGGTCTTGGCTTCCTGCATGTAGCCGATATCCCAGAACCACATCATGAAGCCGATAGTACCAGCCGTTTTAAGCCGGTAACCGAGTCGTCCGAGACAATGCATGATCCCGAACGGTTCAGCGGGACGACCCAATACGCGTTGGAGAACGACGTACGACCGTCCATGCCCCTTGATCAGCCGGGCGAGGTATTTGGCTTTGAGACGCTCTTTTTTGATGAAGTGCTGAAGCTTCAGTGACGGCTGATAGGAGCAGGCATATCCCAGGCGATTGGCGATACGGGCAAACAGCGAGTCTTCACCGCTGAGCAGATCCGATCCGCGGCGACCGAGATTACCCGCATGAGGGATCGATTCGATCAACTCGGCAAACTTTTCAGCCACATCGCGGCGGGTGACCATGCCTGCGCCAATCGGTTCCCATTGGCCCCAGTGATCTTCGGTCGAGGTGATCGGTTCGTTGCCGTAGTCCCGCACACCCAGATAGGGCAGTAACTTCGTTTTCCATTTTCCGACAGGGCGTTCAAGGATGCCTTCGCTGATCCCGCCAAACGCGCCGATCTCGGGATGCTCTCGATGAATCCGCAGTGCCGCTTCGAGATACTTGGAGTCCAGGAAGTTGTCATCATCGACGAAAATGATCAGTTCGCCTCGGGCAGCCCGAATGCCGGCTACGCGGGCAAAACTCAGCCCCTGCCGCGGCTGGCGGATCACGCGAAGAGTCATCTCCCGATCCTTCCGTAGCGCCTCGGCAACCAGTGGCGGTTCGGAATTGTTGTCGACAATCACGACTTCATATTTCGTGTGCCCAAGCGTCTGCTCCTCCACGCTGTCCAGTACCCGCTGGAAGATGTCCATGCGGGGATTGGCGGTGCAGATAATGACAGAAACAGGTAAGACCATTTTGGATTTGCTGGCTGAGCCTACTGAAAACCTGAGGCTGGATAAACCACAGAGTCAAGCCCAGATGTCAATTACGAATTTAGTGATTATTGCTCGATTGCCTCTTTTTTAAGCTCTAATCACCCCTCGCGTCATCTGCGTCATCTTCTGGTTTTCTCCGCAGGTAATCAGAAGACCGATCTCGAACAGGTGCGTTCAATCCACAATCTAAATGCTTACATCCATCGGTTGCTGGCGATCAGTGGGCTTTTCTCGGAAACGAAGACCACATCCACCTGCGCCAGATCGTTCTGGTAGGGGCGGCGCAGGGTTCCGGCGAAATCGAATATGCGATAGCCGCGCTCGGCCATGTACGCAACAATTTCGTGCAGCAGCGGACATTCGGGCATAAACCGGTACAGGTTCGTTTCGATGATAAACACCTCAGCGGACTCAAACAGCTTCTGGCCACCCTGGAGGACCTGCATCTCGAATCCCTGGACGTCAATTTTTACAAGCTGCGGCGGGGGGAGCTTGCCCGCAGCCATCAGGTTGTCAATGGTGTCCAGGGGGATCTGCCGCTGACGGGCGGGATCGGCTCCGGGGTAGTCCAGCGCGCTGGAGCCGTCGAAATCGGGCGTGACGTTCATCGTCACCGTTCCGGTGTGGTTGCCCACCGCCATGAGAAGATAATGAAAACGATCGTGCTTCTGGCAGATCTCTTTGAGGGAAGGTTCGCTTTCGACCAGGGGGTCGATCATGTGGAACTGGGCGGTTTTCCACCGAGTGGCGGCACGAAGGCTCCAGTATCCCTTGGCTGAACCGATATCCATCACCACCGCCGGAG
>CAZSJB010000236.1:0-5403 GCA_964606625.1 uncultured Tepidisphaeraceae bacterium
GCGCGCCCTGGTGGGCACGCTGCCCCGCGGGGCCTCGGCAATGGTCATCGCCTTCGACGATTCCGCCGAGCCGATCCAGACCTTCACCACCGACACCAACGCACTGCGTCGCGCGATCGACTCCATCCAGCCGACCGACCGGCCCAGCCGGCTGAAGCTCGCGTACCAGCTCGCCGAAGCCCAGAGCAACTTCAACCCCGAACAGCTCCGCACCCTCGTGCGGCCGGATGTCTTTGTCTACTCCGACGGTCGCGTACTCGATGGCGATGAGCTGCGCATCACCGGTGAGGTACAGTATGAGCGGATCGGCTCGCCCGATACGCCCAATGTCGGCATCGTTGCCATGTCCGCTCGCCGCAACTATGAACGCCCAACAGAGGTGCAGGTCTTTGCACGCCTCGCCAACTATGGAGCGGAAGTGGTCGAGCCCGATGTCCAGCTCAGCGTTGCGATGATCGACCCAGCCGATCCGTCTCGTCTGAGCTTTCAGGTCGTCCGCATCGACAGCACCACGCTCCTGCCCGAACGCTGGACCCTCGAACAACGCGACCAGGCTGAGCGCCAGGGCATCATCCCGCGAGATGCCATCGAGTTTACCCTTGAGCTCACCACCGCCGCCGTCATCCGCCTCGAACACCTTCCGCGCGGTCGCGACGCCATGGCAGCCGATGACATTGCCCAGGTGGTCGTGCCGCCGCCCAAGGTGTTGCGCGTTGCTCTGGTGACTGAGGGCAACTACTTTCTCGAAAAGGCCATCGATTCCCTGAATCTCCGTGACCCGGTCCGCATGACCCCGGCTGCCTACGAGCGCAGCTTTGGCAATCCCGTGACCGATCCCACCCAGTTCGATGTGATCATCTTCGACCGCTATGCGCCGCCACAGCCCCAGTTGCTGCCGCCGGCAGGCAACTTCCTGTGGATCGGCGCGATCCCCGATCACCTGTCGCTGAAGACCGTTCACCAGGACGGTCAGCCGGTGCTGATTCAGGATGTCGGCGTGCTCGATTGGCAGCGCGATCATCCGATGCTGCGGCACTTGTCGTTGGGGCGACTGTACGTTGCCGAGGCGCTGCGCTTCGAGGTTCCACTGGAAACCCAGCGGCTGATCGAGGGGATTGGCGGTCCCTTGGTGATGCTGCATCGCGAAGGGCGGGCCACGCACCTGGTCATCGGGTTTGACCTGCTGCAGAGCAACTGGCCGCTGCGGGTCAGCTTCCCGGTGTTCATGTACAATGCGATGCAGTATCTGGCCCTGGGCTCAGACATGAGTGTGCGCGAGAGCTTTTCCCCCGGTGCCACGCCCGTCATCCCGCGCTCGATCGTCCAGCGCGTCGCAGCCGACCGCCAGACCATCCGTCTCATCGGACCCCACGGCAGCCGTGATCTTACCATTCCCGCCCACGGCGACTTCGCACTGCCTGCCCTGAACAAGGTCGGGATCTATCGCCTCGATCCGCCTATCCCCCAGTATGAACAGATCGCCGTCAACCTGCTCGACTCCAACGAGAGCAACCTGCTTCCAGCCGACCAGGCTCCGGGCAACATCGGCGAAGTGGTCGATGCCACCACAGCGGTCGCCCGTGTCGACCTCTGGTGGTGGATCGTTGCCTGCATCGCACTGCCGCTGCTGTTCATCGAATGGTGGGTCTACACCCGCCGCGTCCACCTGTAATCCCAACCCCCACACCGCTGCGCTCGATCCCCTGCGCAGCCTCACTTGACCTGGTTTTTGTTCCTTCCCTCGGTTTACCAACTGATTTATTCCTGAATCAGAAGCGAGGCGATCCATTCTAATTGTATTCACCAGTTTCAAAATGAGAGTAGCTTTTTCAGTACATCTGTCTGCTCGTCCCTTCGGCGGATACTTCATCTCAATTGCGTAGGGCAGGCTATCTGTCCACCGTGGACTGAGGCGCGGGCGATATCCTCGTTACGGTTATTCTGCATATGCGGTGCAATTGGTGTGGTCCAGGGAAAGTTTATAGGGCGAACATGAGGAAATGCTGCGCATTGGGGGATTCCTGGGGTACAATGTCGATTTGCGGAACCGTTGCCGGTGGGGTATTGACCTTGTCCGGATTGCGGTTTTTGGGAGGTTTGTTTCATATCTTGCAGCCGTTTGATGCGGTGCGATTGTGCAGCAGGCGCAGGAGGAGGTGTCATGGGTTGCCGGTGCGTGGTAGGGGTGGGTGTTTTATCGCTGGTGGTGGGGGTTCAGCCGGTGCTGGGGATTCAGAACGGGACGATCGTCGGCTGGGAGGATTATCCATTCATCGCGTCGGCGCATTACGCGTCGGATCATTTACTGTCACCGCACAGGGGGACGGGCGTGCTGGTTGCGCCCGAGTGGGTGTTGACGGCTGGACATGTGGTCGACGGGACGGTGCCACAGTCCTATGACAAGCAGGTCTTTGCTTTTGACCTGGTGCCGTACGACATCGTCGAGATCATCTTCCATCCGGAATATGACCCGTTGAACAATCCCGGCACGGACCTGGCGCTGGTGCGGCTGGCCACGCCGGTGGCGGGGGTTCAGCCGGCAACACTGCTGGATGTGCCCAAGGCGGGGCTATACCTGCCAGCCGAAGAGGTGGCACTTGCGGGCTATGGAGCAACGGCGGCTGGATTGACCGACACGGGCACCCTGCGGCTGGGCACAACGGGGATCAGTATAGTCAGCGAGGAAGAGCGATGGTTTGCAACTCAACCCGGGCCGGTGGCTGCGTGGCCGGGCGACAGCGGCGGGCCGGCAATGATCCATGATGGCCGGTCGTATACGGTCGCCGGGCTGAACCAATCGGCTTTCAATGACGTGTTGCCGTGGAACATCGAGGTCTATCTCAGCCCGCATCGGTCGTTTCTGGACAGCACGGTTTCAGGCATCACCTGGGGCGAGCGGCATTACCGCATCGCCGAGGGTCCGGCCCAGCGGGGGCAGCTCACCATCCACCAGGGCGAGGATGCGCTGCACGCCACGGTTAATGCGAACAACTTCAATCTGACGCCGCTGACGGGCGGCGGGTCGATGGTAAGCCCGGTGGTCGTCTGGCAGGTGAGCGGCGCAGGGCCTGCCTATGCGATTGACGGATTGGAAGGCTGGACCTTCCAGCTAGCGGATTATGAGGAGGCCACGGGCACCTATCATCCGATGGATCCGGATGTGGAGTACAGGATCCGGTTGGAGGAGATCGACTGGACGGGCTATGACCCGATTCATGGCGTGCCGCGCACGCTGTTGAACGACCAGGCCGTGCTGATGATCTACGATGACGCGTTCGAGTTGGCGTATTCGGGTTGGATTGATGTGTCGCTGACAGGCAACCTGTTCACGACCGCGGGATTCGTGCCGGCGGATCTGACGGATGTGACCTCGATCAGCCTGATTACGCTGCAGGGGATCCAGATGACCGCCCCCGTACCCGAGCCGGCCACGGCAAGCTGGCTGGCGGGTCTGTGGCTGCTGGCGCGACGCCGGTGGCGCGCGGCGCATGTAGCGTAACAGTCGTCAGCCACCAGGGTACGCTATCAGCTCTGCTGTGCTGAGGCCGTGGGGCGGGAATCGGGTTTGAATGCGGTGGTTGCGGGGATGTGGGCCCATGGGCCGACGCGGGCGGCGCTGTAAATGAGATGCAGGGCGCGCACCACGCGGCGGGCGTCGTCTGCTGTGACCTGCGGCTGACGGCCTTCACGCACCGCCAAGGCGAAGTCGCGGATATTGCGAAGGTGTCCTTCCTGGGAAATTGCCAGCGGATGGGCTGCGCCGTTGCCATCGGTGACTGAGTCAGTGGGAGTGGGGGTCTTCTCGAAAGGTTTGCGGGTACGGAAGAAGACGAGGTTATCTCCTTCAAAGGCGGCGCTGCCTTCGGTGCCGCAGATCAGCACGCGTTGGGGCATGCCGTCATATGCGAGGGTTGTGCCGGTGATCGTGCCCAGTGCGCCGTTGCGCAGGCGCAGGGTAACGACAGCGACAGTCTCGGCTTCGATGTCGCGCTCCAGCCCGCAGGCGAGGTCGGCGGATGTTACTTCGTCGATGTCACCTGCCAGCCAGAGGATGCGATCGATCATGTGCGGGGACTGGTTGGCTAGCACGCCGCCATCCAGTGACCACGTGCCCCGCCAGGCGTCGGCATCGTAGTACTTCTGTGTGCGGTACCAGGGCGTTTCGGCATGGACCAGGACAATGCGCCCAAAGTAACCCTGCTCGATAGCGCGCTTGACCTGTTGTGGTCCTTCCGCAAATCGCTGCTGGAAGATACCTCCCAGCGTGACGCCGGTGCGGCGTGCGGCGGCGATGGCGGCATCTGCCCGATCGAGGCGAAGATCAAGTGGTTTTTCACAGAGGATATGCTTGCCGGCTGCGGCAATCTGTTCAACGCAGTCAGCATGGATGCCACTGGGCGTTGTGATCGTCACGGCGTCGAGATCAGCCTGCTCGAGCATCTCCTGAAGCGACCCATAGACAGGGACGTTCCATTTTTGGCTCCACGCGGCGGCGCGCGGAGGATCGATTTCAGCGCCGGCGACCAGCCGAGCGATGCCTTGTTCCTCAAGGTGACGCAGGCACTTGGCGTGCAGATGCGAGATTCCCCCACAGCCGACAATACCGAAACGAACCGGAGTCATACGAATTATCCTTCAGGCTTTAAATGACGCGCTTGGCTGTCACCCTGCTGCCAGTCGTGAAGTCTGGTGACACGGGCGAAGCGCCCGTGCCCCAAGGACGACTTCTTACTGCTGCCAGTTGTTGCCGGATTGCTCGAGGGTGATGGCTTCACCACCGCCGACAAGTGCCGCGTGGCCGGCGGGCAGGTCGATTACCGTGTTGTCGAAGAACTGCACCTTGCCGTTGGCTTCACCGCCGATGGCAATGGCGTCTTCACCGGGGGATTCGATCCGGTTGCCTTTGACAGTCAGCTCCTGTGACTGGGGCCCGACGATATGAATCCCGCGGAACACCGGCTGGACGATGAGGTTGTCGGCAATGATGGTGTTGCGGATCGTGGTGTATCCAGCATGCACCCAGATGGCGCCACGTTTTTGGCTGGCGTAGTTGCTGCCGCATCGCAGCAGCACATTGCCGCGGATGACGCAGTCGGCGACCGGCCGCTTGGGATAGGCGTTGGGCAGGTTGATGCGGAACCCGGTCTGGATGCCGTCGGTGATGAGATTGTCTTCCACGCGATGTCGCTCACCGCCGCCGAGGGAAATATTGCCTCCCCACCAGTTGGCGACCACCGTGTTGCGTCGCACGATGATTTCATTGGTGGGATTCGGGGAGTTTTCACTGGAGAAGATCGCGATCCCGTCATCGCCCGCACCGCGCACATGGTTGTGTTCCAACACGACGTTGCGCGCGTAGCCGGTCTTGCCATTATTGATGTTCAGCCCATCGGCATAGGTATG
>CAZSJB010000237.1:0-5400 GCA_964606625.1 uncultured Tepidisphaeraceae bacterium
ATCTGTCGGATATCGATGCCGACGTGGTGGTGGTAATGGGCGGCGACGGCACGCTGCTGTCCGCAGCGCGGCGCCTGAATGGACGACAGATCCCGGTACTGGGAATCAACTTCGGCAAGCTTGGTTTCTTGTCGAGC
The DNA here is from genome assembly GCA_964606625.1 of uncultured Tepidisphaeraceae bacterium. Classification (GTDB taxonomy): domain Bacteria; phylum Planctomycetota; class Phycisphaerae; order Tepidisphaerales; family Tepidisphaeraceae; genus CALEKX01. The sequence goes on from CAZSJB010000237.1 coordinate 138, forward strand.
TTCAGTCCGGAAGACTTTCGCCGGCATTTCGATGCCTTGTTGGAAGGCAAGCTGCCCGTACGGCCGCGAATCATGCTGGAAGCTTCGGTGGTAGGAGCCGGGATTGAATGCCGGCTGATGGATCGTGCCGATGTGGCGCGCAAGCGGCGATTCGTCTCGCCGGCACTCAACGATGCGGTCATCACAGCCGGACCCCCGTTTCACATGATCGAGCTGGTGCTCAGCGCGGATGCCGAAACCAGTGTTCGCTACTATGGCGATGGCGTGATCATCGCTACGCCGTCCGGATCGACCGCGTACAACGTCTCTGCCGGCGGGCCGATTCTCTCGCCAGGCGTGGAAGGATTGTGTATCACACCGATCTGCCCCCATAGCCTCTCGTTCCGGCCGGTGGTGGTGGCGGCCAACAGCACCGTGCTGATCACCGCTGAGGTAGTCAACGAAGGCACGACGCTTTTCTGTGACGGACAAGCCAGTACCAAACTCCATGCCGGAGATCGGGTTGTGGTGCATCGTGGCCCGCATGATGTTCAACTGGTTGACAACCCCGACATCCACGGCTGGCGAACGCTGGCTGAGAAGCTGCATTGGGCCATCGGGCCGCGCTACAATCTGTAAGTGATCTCCAGACAGACGTTGTTCTCCTGAAAATGAGTGACTCAGCGATCCTGCTCAATGTGAAGGTGGTTCCCGGCGCATCGCGTAACCGCGTTGCGGGGCGCTATGGGGATGGCATAAAGGTGCAGGTCGCAGCGGCCCCGGAAAAAGGTAAAGCCAACGCTGCAGTCGCCCAGGTATTGGCTGAGTTCTTTGACATTCCCTCCCGCCAGGTCGAGCTGGTGCACGGCCATGGTAATCCGCGCAAACAATTCCGGTTATCCGGCCTGGATCGCCCCACTTTCGACGCCAAGCTGTCAAGTTTGTGATGGTCCGATAGCCATTGGCTGTGCTAGAATTTACCCGCACAGGCGGCGCAGGCGTCGCCTGGATCAAGTCAGAAAGTCGTTCGTGAAATCCGCTTTGTGCGAAGGGAGAGCGTCATGCGTCCGTTGATCGCCGCGTTACTCGTCGGTCTCTTGAGTACGGCTGCCTCCGCCCAGGTGATCTACCTGCCTGTGCAGTATCAGTATGGTCAGGATCAGCCCTATTTTTACGGCGGGAATGACCCGTGTGTCTTCGCGTCGGCTGAGCGCACCTCCGCCCTGTTGCGCTTCCAGGGCATCCAAAGCCGATCAGTGCGCGTCTATTCCGATCTGTTTCCCTATGCCAATGCAGCGGAGTTCGGATTCACTCCCGACGACGCTCGCAACGAAGCGTACTTCAACCAGCAGCGATACTTCCGCAAGGGAGAGCTGCTCGATCAGGCCGTTGAGGTAAACGGCACCTACTACGTTCCGCCGGCGCCCCAGGTGTGCCATGTCGCGCCGATCCCGGTCAAGCCGATGATCAAAGCACCTCGCCCCACGGAACGGCGGCGCGGTGTCATCCTCATCATTCCCAAGAAGAGGAATCCTGAGCGCGCTCAGCCGGCACGGCCGACGATGTTCGTCTCTGCTTCGTGAGGATCAATGCGCAGCTGGCATGGACGGCTTGGAATCACAAATCACGCCTCCGGGATTCCGTAGCCGGCAGACCAGCTCGGTATTGGCGGTGATGATGCGGTTGCGACCCTGCTCCTTAGCCTGGTAGAGCGCAGCATCAGCGATCGCGACCAGTTGATCGGCATGAGAGGGCTGGTTGTCGTGAAGCGATCCGATACCGATCGACATCGTGACCCCCTGCTCCCGATTGAGTACCTGGGAGGAAGCGATAGTGAAATCATGACGAATCCGTTCGGCTACTCGCGCCGCTTCCGCCGCGTCGGCATGCGGCAGCAGCAGAACGAACTCGTCTCCCCCATAGCGGGCAGCCACGTCCATCTGGCGCAGGTTGGCGATGATAGCCTTGCCGGCAATCTGTAAAAGCCGGTCTCCCACTTGGTGGCCGAAAGTGTCATTGAGCTGCTTATATCCGTCGAGATCGATCATGACACACGACAGATCCTGATCATATCGATTGGCTTCTGCGAAGAGTTGCTCAATGACCTTGCTGAAATGGCGACGGTTGTACAAACCGGTCAGTGGATCGGTCGCCGCCATCTCCTCCAGCAACTTCAAGGAGCTTTCGAGCTGCGTATTCTTGGATTGAACCTCGCCGAGGGCAGCTTCAAGTTCGCTGCGCAGCAACTCGTTTTCGCGGCGCATTCTGGCGACCGCGAGATTCTTTTCCACCACCAGTGGAATGGTGAACAGGTAATCACCAAACTTGACGACGTAATCGGTCGCTCCTTTGCGAATGGCTTCGGCGGCGATGTGCCCGACATTTTCGCCGGTGACCATGATCACCGGCGTATTGCATCGCTTGAGGATCGCATCCAGCAGATCCATGCCATTGCAATCGGGCAAGTTGTAGTCAGCGAGGATCAGATCGAAATTGGCCAGATCATATTCGAACGCCTGGGCACAGGTTTGTACCCCCACGACGGTGCCGCGCCCGAAATAGTCCTCGAGCGTTTCACGGATCAGCGTCTGTTGATCCTGGTCGTCCTCGATGATGAGTAACCTCAGATGATTCACGATCCTCTTCCTCATGATGCTCTACACTGCGCAGCCCCGCATCGGCCCTCCGCCGATGCGACAATGAGCCACTTCACCGCCTGGCCTGCTCCGCAGACAGGTGGTGCGTTGGATACTGGTGAATCGTTAACCAGTAATTGGTACTCGCCAGGACCGTTTGCAGAAACTGCTCGGCATTGGCGGGCTTGATGGTGTAGCTGTTGGCCCCCTTAGCGGCAGCAGCAAGCATCTGCCGCTCATCAACAACTCCGGTCATCATCACAACCGGAATATCGCGCAAATGCTCCGATGCCTTGATCGCCTGGAGGGTCTGCAGCCCGTCCATTCCAGGCATCTCGATATCGAGATAGATCAGCCCCGGTCGCGGCGCATCAGCGAACGCCCCCCGCCGGAACAGTATATCGAGCGCCTCGATGCCGTTGCTGGCTTCGAGGACCCGATTGCTGACCTTGGATTCAGCAATGGCGTCGCGGATGAGCATACGGCAATCGGGATCGTCGTCGACGAGCAGAATGGTGATGGGCTCGTTCGACGGATTATCCGATGCGGGCTGCACAGCCGTTTGGGGTTCGCATGTGACCATCTACGATTCTGACCTCCTGGCGCCGCGGGTACGACTGGCGGCGCCTATCTGATCTATCGGCGTGAAAAAGAAGGGTGTTTGGCTGCAAACGGGGAATAATTGTTTGATTTGCACAACGATTATCGGATGTAAAGCGTCTGAATTACGGAGCAGCCCACAATGAGATATGCTGGGATCTGGATTCACCATCCGTCATCGTGGAGGATCGAGAAAATCATGCATAAACAGATTCTTACATCGGTCGCTGCTGGTCTGGCGATCTGTGGGCAGGTCCATGCACAGACACTTGACGCGGATGTGTATCACGATCGCCTGATGGGCATGTGGCTCGGCGAGATTGTGGGCAACTACGCAGGAAGACCCGTCGAAGGATAACAAAAGGCTGGTGGTCTGAACTATACGATTAATTGGAATCAAGACGAGGGCGTGTTCGATCGTAATGTCTGGAGCGGCGACGACGACACCGTCTTCGAATATATGTACGGCACCCTGCTCGGTTTGACCCCCTCTCCCACCTTTGAAGATCTGAAAGCCGCATGGAGTGACAACATCTCACTCAATGGCATCTACATTGCCAATCGCCAAGCCTACTACCTGATGCAGAAAGGCGTGACACCCCCCACCACAGGCAGTATGCAGCGGAACATGCACTGGGACATGATTGATTCCCAGATTACCACTGAAGCGCTTGGTGCTGTGGTTCCCGGGTCCCCACATCGCGCTGCGCAACTGGTGCAACCATTTGCTCAGCTAACCAATGACGGATTCGCTGTTCACGCAGCCCAGTATTATGCAGCCATGTATTCGATCGCCGCGGCTGGAAACCATTCCCATACACCCCATGACATCGAAGCGATCGTTGCAGAAGCCCTGGAGGTCGTCCCCCAAACCTCACGTACGTACCAGATCATCCAGCATGTCCGCGATCTTTATGAAGCTGACAAGCTCGATGGGTCACTCGACTGGAAAGCCACACAAACCATTCTTCACAACACCTATGGGACCGCTACCGGCAGCAATGGCCGCTATCGCGGAACCTGGGTCGAATCCAGCGTCAATACTGCCATGACGGTCATGTCATTGCTCTATGGCCAGGGTGACTTCATCAGCACGGTGGAGATCGGCGTCCTGGCAGGATTCGATAATGACTGTAATCCCGCGACCGCCGGTGGACTCCTCGGCACATTGATTGGATACGATGCGCTACAGGATCAACTCAACACATCCTTCGGCGCTGATTTGATCACAAACTACAAACCGACCATCCTGTCGAGCTTATCTGACAGCGTAACCATTGATCATCTAGCAAGTGTACTCCGGCAGGCTGCAGAACATCAGATTCTTCATGCCGGCGGCAGCATTCAGATCAACCGCGGAACAACACAGTACATCCTCGCGCCCGACGCCGCACCATCCATCATCGAAAAGCCCGATCCCACTGATCCTGGCGGATTGGTTGGCGCTGTCTTGGCTGAGGGAGGGGAAGTGACAGTCACCGCCAGCCGTGCTCAATATAACGAAGGTAATGACCGCCAGAATCTCAATGGCATCGTCGATGGCATCATCGACGTGAGTTACAACGGTCACATGGCATACGAGTCGCGCAGTGCCAGCGGTGCACCTTCTGATGGCATTGACTGGTACGAAATCCAGTTTGATCGCGAAGTGCTGTTCACCTCCCTATTGTTTGCTGAAGGGCACGTCGTATGGAATAACATCAATGCCGATCCCAGCGTCAATACACCGCGCGGCGGGTATTTTCTCGATCTCAATGTGCTTGTTCGACAGAACGGTGAATATGTGCCCGTCACCTCGCTGGTTCTCAGTGAAGAACTCGATCCTCTGCTGTTTTATCAGCAGATTGAGCTGACGTTCGATCCAATCCTGGGCGATGCAATCCGTCTGATCGGAACTGCCGGGGGAAGGGAGCAGTTCACCACCATCCTGGAACTTGAACCGAGAGGGATTATCCCGGAGCCGACGGGCTTAGCCCTGATGGGACTGGGGGGACTGGCCCTTTTATCCCGGCGACGGATCGTGTAACCGTCAGGGCGCATAGTCGCAG
>CAZSJB010000238.1:0-5397 GCA_964606625.1 uncultured Tepidisphaeraceae bacterium
CGGAATCGGCGTTGCGGTCATCACCAGGTAATGGGCCGCCATGCCCTTGCTCTTAAGCACCGCTCGCTGCTTGACGCCCAGCCGATGCTGTTCATCGACCACCACCAGTCCCAGATTGGCAAACTCGATGTCCTCCTGGATCAGCGCCTGCGTGCCCACGGCGATGTGTACCTGACCATTGGCCAGATCTTCCAGCACCTTCCCCTTGCTCTGCCGCTTGGTGCGACCGGTGTACAAGCCGATATTTACCTGCGAACCGCGCAGGAGATTACAGAGTGTCAGATAATGCTGTTCCGCCAGCACTTCCGTGGGGGCCAGCAGGGCCGCCTGCATGCGATTGGCGACCGCAACCAGCATCGCGTACAGCGCCACGATCGTTTTGCCGCTGCCCACATCTCCCTGTAACAGCCGATTCATCGGCTGACCCGATTGCAGATCCCGCAGCACTCGATAGACGGCATTCTGCTGTGCCGTCGTCATGTAGAAGGGGAACCGGCTGCGAATCCGCTCGTCCAGCAGCTTGTCCACCCGCAGCACCGGGGCGCTCAGCCGTCCTTGTCGCAGGCGTTTGGCCAATCCAAGCCCAAGCTGCATGAGCATCAGTTCATCAAAGACGATTCGCCGCCTTGCCTGCATGGCTTCACGGAGATTGGCGGGGCGATGGATCTTTTCATAGGCGGTTCGCCGCGGCATCAGCAGATGGCGGTCAAGCAGTTTCTGGTCAAACCACTCTTCAATGCTCAGCAGGGCGGTATCGAGATTGTCCTGAATAATTCGAGCGATCACATCGCTGGGAAGTTTCGAGCTGGCAGGATAGATGGCGGTGAACTTTGATTGCTCGATACGCTGGGTGTCAGCAGAGACCTCTTCCCACTTGGGATTCTGGAACTGGGGCAGGTTGCGGTACATCCGCACTTTGCCCTTGACCCGCAAGATCATTCCGGGGTGGATCTTCGTGCGCAGCCAGGCTCCGTGGAACCAGGTGACGCCGCATTTACCCGTCTCGTCTTCAAGGGTGGCTTCGAAACGTGGCCGGGGTCGCGAAGGGACATAATTAACTGCCACGACCGTGCCACGCGTTGACTGGATTCCCTCGCCGCCCAGGTCCATGATGCGCAGTTCCGAGGATTCAGACTGGTAATCGCGGGGGAAATATTCCAGCAGATCGCCCAGCGTCGACACCCCCAGTTCGCGCAGATGCCGGGCGCGCGCCGGTCCCACGCCGGCGAGGCCTTCTACCGGCTTGTGGAGGGGATCAGTGGTTTCAATCGTGGAAGTGCTGGACATGCTGGAAAACGTAGTACGGGCGTCCCGCACGTGCGGGACGCCCGTACTACGGAAAGTCAGTCACTCCTCCATGCACTGCGCGTTATGGCGATGAGCTTCATTCCTTCTCCCAGCCATGGGCGCCGATAAGTTTCACGAAGCGGCAGGCACAGATTTCGGCTGTGTCCAGCCGATCGTCACTTCGGATGACACCGATGAGCAATTGTTCGTCCTGCGGACCGACCGGCAGGACGGCAATACCGCCGTCAACGAGCTGGTTCAACAGCAGTTGCCTGGGCAGCGTCGGTGCCCCGGCGGTGATCAGGATGCGATCGAACGGAGCTGCCTCTGGCCAGCCGAGGGTGCCATCACCCCAGCGGAAGTTCACGTTGCGCAGATTCAGATCCATCAGTCGTTCCCACGCATCATCCAGCAGAGGCTTGACACGCTCCATGGTGTACACCTCTTTGGCGAGGTGAGCGAGGATGGCGGTCTGGTATCCGCTGCCGGTGCCGATTTCGAGCACCCGGTGCGTTGGCTGGACATCCAGCCGTTGGGTCATCAGCGCGACCATGTATGGCTGGCTGATGGTCTGGCCATGACCGATAGGCGCGGCGCGATCGGCGTAAGCTTCGTCGCGACTCTCAGTCGGGAAAAACTTTTCGCGCGGCACCGCCCGCATCGCCTCGATCACCCGCGCATCGTGAATTCCACGATCGATGATCTGCTGGCGGATCATCCGCTCGGTCAGTGACATTTCATCCACTTCGTTCATCATGCAATATTGTAGCTCGGGTGGGGGCGAGAGTCAGCAGGAAGCTGTTGACAGTCTGCAATTGGCGGTGGTGATTGAAGATTGCGATCCTGTCTCCGGGGTTCTGACTTCCCACCTATCTGGACGACTGGCTACTCACGCGCATCTCCGTACAGTTAAAGCACCATGACGACGTACAGTACCCAGCAACTTCGCGAGATCGACAGGCGGCATATCTGGCATCCGTTTACGCATATGAAACTCTGGCTGGAGGATCAGCCGCTGGTGATCGTGGCGGCTGAGGGGATGGAGCTGATCGATTCGGATGGCAAGCGGTATCTGGATGGCGTTTCCAGCCTGTGGTGCAACGTGCATGGGCATCGTGTACCGGAGATCGACAATGCGATCCGCCAGCAGCTCGACCGCGTGGCGCATACGACGATGCTGGGCCTGGCCAGCGAGCCGTCGATCCGGCTGGCTGAGCGGTTGATGCGGGTCGTTCCGTCGAACCTGTCGCGGGTGTTTTACAGTGATGCGGGGGCAACAGCGACGGAGATCGCCTTCAAGCTGGCTGTGCAGTACTGGCACAATCTCGGTCAACCGCAAAAGACCGAGTTCATCGGGCTGGCTGAGGCGTACCATGGCGACACTACCGGAGCCATGTCGGTGGGGCGGACGACCGCGTTCCACAAGCCGTACTTCCCGCTGCTGTTCAAGGTGCATTTTGCGCCCACACCATTTGCTTATCGGCCGCCGGCGGGAGCATCACCTCAGAACGTAGGCGAGTTCTGCCTGGCTGAGATGGAGAAGATTCTCCAGCAGCATCACCCGACCATCGCCGCGGTCTGCATCGAGCCGGTCGTGCAGGGGGCAGCCGGGATGATTGTCCAGCCGCAGGGGTACCTGCGCGGCGTGCGTGAACTGTGCACCAAGTACAACGTCCTGCTGATTTGTGACGAGGTCGCCACCGGATTCGGCCGTACCGGACGGATGTTTGCCGTCGAGCATGAAGATGTTCAGCCGGATCTGATGTGCGCCGCCAAAGGAATCACCGGCGGCTACTTGCCATTGGCTGCCACGTTTGCAACGGAGAAGATCTTCGAAGCATTCCTGGGCGATCCATCAGAAGGGAAGACCTTCTATCACGGCCACACCTACACCGGTAACCCGCTTGCCTGCGCAGCTGCCCTGGCATCCCTGGATCTGTTTGAGAAGAACGACTTGATCAATCAGGTACAGGCTAAATCCCAGCGGCTTGGCGAGCTGCTGGAGACGCTTCGCGATCTTCCGCACGTGGGTGACATCCGTCAGAAGGGGCTGATGGTCGGTATTGAACTTGTGGAGGACAAACCTGCGCGCAAACCATTTGATCCAAGGCGGCGGATGGGCGTTGAAGTCTGTCAGCGCATTCGCCGGCATGGCGTGATCCTGCGGCCTCTGGCGGACACGATCGTCCTGATGCCACCCCTGGCTATGCCGATTCAGGACATCGAGCGGATCGTCGATGCGTTACGGATCGAGATAAGCGCTGTGAGCGTTTAGGTTCAACGACTCACTCAGGAAACAGGATTATTCGGTTGGAAGCTGGGCCCGCTGCTCGGGGGTGAGGGGGCCGTGCGGGGCGAGGCGTGCATCGGCAAATCCCCAGTTCTGGACATCCACGAGAAACCCCCGCTGGCAGACATTTGGGCCGCGGCAGATCTTTTGGCTGATCGATTGGCGGGGGCTGGCGCTGCATAGCCGATCAAAGACCCAGTCGGGGATGGCGTCGCGCTCGGAGGGGTAGATGTAATCGTACATGACCAGATGCGCCAGCAGGACCGGTTCATGGCCGGTAAAACGGAACAGCAGCCGTTCCCAGTCCAATGTTGGACCACGGGCGAGGATGAGATGGGCGATATCGGCTCCGTCGAAACGATCGCGATCCTGCACAAAGGCCTTGCTCCAGATTTGCTCTTCCACCGGGGTCAGCCGTGTGTGGTAGCCATGCACCTCAATCGGGATCGCATGATTCAGCCAGAGATCATCCACTTCGCAGATGCCATTGGCTGAGCTGTAGATAATATCCATGAAGGCCTCGCCATGGAGGGCCTTGGCAATCCAGAAGGGATAAAAGTACTCCGTGCGGTAACCGGCGTCGGATAAAGCGTTTAAGGCCTGTGCATGGTCAGTTGGTTTGAGGAAGATATCCAGATCCTTGGTATTTCGTTCGATTCCCGTGTAATGGGCCATGGCATGGCCGCCGCCCACAACGTAGGGAAGCCCGGATTCATCCAGGATGCGCAGAGCCCGGGCATAAAAGACGCAGGTCTCAAGATCCGGCTGAACAGGTTTAGCGGGCGGTTGGTTATGCATCGGTTGTTGCTCTTAAGTTCGGTCATCCGGAGATGTCGCAAATTGGATACCGTGGCGGGAATTATTAACCTCGGACGGACAAAGGTTGATCAGCAGCTCATTCGAGTTACAGCAGGCCCGTGAGTGGGGCAAATCCGACCACTGTTTACAGATCACCTCGGAATTGACGATAAAGGTTCACCGTTGCTATCCTTGCGGCAGATTCCCACCGGCTCGCGAATACGAGGAGCATCCGTGACGAAACACCTACTGAGCCTTTTGATCGGGTTGAGTGTCCTGGCCATGGGTTGTGCCCCAGCCGACAGGGGTTATCAACCACCGGCTGAGCCGGTTTCCATCCCTGCGCGTAGCTTCATGAAGCAGTGGAGCTATGACCTGGGGAGTCGGGCCGGGCGGCCAGCCGCCTTGCATGTCTCCGAAGATCTGCTGTTTGTGCGGACCGTGGAGAACAACGTCTTCGTGTTGGTGCGCGACACCGGCGAGCTTCGGTTCCTGCGGGATGTGACCGACCGCCATGATCGCATCTTTCCTCCGGTGCTCACCGAGGACTGGATCATCTTCCCCACGCATACCCAACTGGTCATGTATGACCGCATTGCGGGGCGTCAGCGGGTGGTGGAGCTGGATGTGAGCGTTCGCACTCCGGCTGTCTATGGGGACAAGCGGATGTTCTTTGGCATCGACTCGGCGCGAGGCGGGCGGATCATCGCGGTTGACCCGCGGGCTGAGTTCAGCCATGTGGTGTGGCGTGTGATGACGATGGGGGCGCTGTCGGCGGCTCCGGTACTGCATACGGATGTGCTGTACTTCGGCGACGAGGATGGATTTGTTTATGCCGCCAGCACCGAAGGTGATGCTGCCTGGCCGCTCAAGGGCAGCCGCTTTAACGCACGCGGACCGATCCTGGCGGACCTGGTGGTCGATGATTACGGTGTCTATGTGCCGGTCAACAACGGGGTGCTATATGTTCTGGATCGCACCACCGGAAAGGTAAAATGGCAGTTCTTCGCGAACCGCGGGCT
>CAZSJB010000239.1:0-5391 GCA_964606625.1 uncultured Tepidisphaeraceae bacterium
GCTGCTCCGCAAGCTCCAGAAGGAGCGCAACATGGCGATCATGCTCATCACGCATGACCTGGGCGTGGTGGCGGAGAATGCGGACGTGGTAAACGTGATGTATGCCGGGCGCGTAGTTGAAAGCGCCACGGTGGAGGATCTGTTTGACCGGCCGAAGCATCCGTATACCGAGGGATTGTTCCGATCGATGCCCAGGCTCGGCCAGCATGTCAGTCGGCTGGACACGATCGAGGGAATGGTGCCCAACCCGGCGCAGTGGCCGCCGGGATGCAAGTTCCATCCGCGCTGCCATCGTACACGCGAACTGGCTGCCAATGTGCCGGCAGACCAGACAATCGAGATCCGCACCACGGACGGCACCGCCCGCGTTATGGCGCGGTGCGTGCATGACAATCCGGCATTGCCCACCAGCGGTGATCCTTCGCTGCGCGAGATTCTTCCCCAGCATTGGGCGGCATGCCATTTCACCGAGAACTTTGACGAGGCGCCTGCCACCCCACCGGTGATCGAGCATCAGCGACAGGTGCGGCGGGAGGTTGCTCCCGATAGCACGGAGGAGGTGACGCGATGAGCGTGGAGCAGTCGACCGTCAGCCGTCGGCCGTCAGCAGTTGGCGGGCAGCAGGCAGCGGAGCATAGCAGCCCGCTGGTTCAGGTGCGGGATTTGCGGACGCATTTCCCGATCCGCAAGGGCGTCTTTTCACGCACGGTAGGGTATGTGAAAGCCGTCGATGGGGTGAGTTTTGATGTCGAAGCTGGCAAGACGCTTGGTCTGGTAGGCGAATCAGGTTCGGGCAAGACAACAGTGGGGCGGACGATCCTTCGGCTGATCCCCGCCACCAGTGGATCGGTGCATTATCGCGGTCACGATGTCTTTGCGATGCGCGGTGAACGCCTGCGCAAGCTGCGCCGCCACATGCAGATCATCTTCCAGGATCCGATGAGCAGCCTGAACCCGCGGATGACCATCGGCAACATCATTGGTGAACCGCTGACGGTGCACGGCATCGCGAAGGGCAGCGAGCGGGAGGATCGTGTTGCCTCACTGCTGGAACGCGTGGGGCTGGATCCATCCTACCGGCATCGCTACCCACATGAGTTTTCCGGGGGCCAGCGCCAGCGCATCGGCATTGCCCGAGCGATTGCGCTCTCACCCGACTTTATCGTCTGTGATGAGCCGGTCAGCGCACTGGATGTGTCGATCCAGTCACAGATCCTCAACCTGCTGGATGATTTGCAGCAGGAGTTGGGCATTGCCTACCTCTTCATTGCGCACAATCTGGCGGTGGTGGAGCATTTCAGCGACGACGTGGCTGTGATGTACCTGGGGCGGATTGTGGAAAAGGCGTCAGCCGATGAGCTGTATGCGAATCCGAAGCATCCGTACACGGTGTCGCTGCTGAGCGCCGTTCCCGAACCGGACCCGCGGCCCAAGCGTCAGCGGATCGTGCTGCGGGGCGAGATGCCCTCGCCCTCCAATCCGCCCAGCGGCTGCCCATTTCATCCGCGGTGTCCGCTGACGCGCACGGCTGCGGCTGAAGCCGATGCGAAGGAGACGATCTCGCTGGTCAAACTCGGCTATCCGCAATCCGCCATGCCCTCGAGCAACGGCAACGGCGTCACCCTCCCCGTCCTCTCAGCCGGCGAAAGCTTCCGCGTCCTCCGCAAATGCGTCGAAGAATGCCCGCCGCTGGAACAGAAAAAGGGCGAACCCGGCCATGTGGCGGCCTGCTGGGTGACGGAGTGATCGAGGGGTTGCAACTTCGGATGAACCACAGAGACACGAAGAGAATCCGTTATTTTCCCCTGTCTCTGTTTCCAGGGTTCAACTGGAGTTCGATGCATCAGCCGCGCTTGGGGAGGGATTACACGGAGACCGTGGTGGCGGGCTGGAGCTCAGCGGCTTGGGATGGGGTGGGGGCCTGGTAGCCGCCGCGAAGGACGAACAAGCCGCCGACCAGATTCCACATCATCTGCACCAGACGGATTGACATCGTCAGGATGAATGCCTGTGCGATGGTGGCGCCATGACGCTCGGTCAGGCGGATGGCGAAAAACTCCATCACGCCGGCGCCCTGGGGTGAGATCGGGATCGAGGCGACCAGTACAATTACCGGCACAGCCACGAAGTAGTAGGTGGGTGGCAACGGTAGATTGAACGCCATGCCCGCAAACATGGCTGAGACGACCACCGTGATATGCACCGGGAGTGTACCGATCAGGGCCATCAGCACCAGTGCCTTTCGCTGGCGGTAGATCGCCATGACCTCGATCGCCTGCTGCACCTGTGCCTGTAGCGGTAGCCGACGGAGCAGGTAATCCAGGCCCAGGTGTTTACGCGTCACCGGGTTGTAAAACAGCACCAGCGCGCCCGCCGTGCCGATGAGCATCGCCCCGCAGAGCAGTGCCACTTTCAACGAGGATTGCGCAATGGGATCACTGGGTGAGTCTGCCAGCAGGTATTGTGCGGTCGCCATGCTCCCGCCCAGGAGGATCAGTGCCAGCAATCCGATGATCCGGTCGATCATGACGCTCATGACAGCGCGCGTGCGGCTGTCGGCATGTTTGGCGGCGTAATATGCCTTGACGACATCACCGCCGGTCGTGCCGAGCATAAACGAACTGTAAAACATGCCGACCATATTCAGGACCAGGCATCGTCGCATCGACATGCGAATGCCCAGCGGCCGCAGCAGGTAATACCAGCGGATGCCGGTCAGCAAATAGGTGGTCGGAAAGACCAGGATGGCCAGCCACAGCAGGGTTGGATCCGCCTGTTGAATGCGGCGCAGGATCCCTACGTCCATCAGCGGGTAGGGAATCTTGATTTCGTATGGGCCTTGGACCTGATCCGGGGTGATGATGTGCGGCTGGCCGTTTTGCTCGATCAGGATCTGAGCCGGTGGGGCATCCAGGGTTTCGGGAGCGGTGGGCTGAAGCGCAAGCACCCGCACGGACTCGCCGCTGGCGAGTGTGATGCGCCGACGGTCGGGGGGCGTCCAGATATCGTGACGATTTACGGTGAAAGTGTTGCCGTCATCGTCGAGCGCGGTGAACTGGAGATCGGTTTCACGCGGTTCGTGAAGAACCTTGACCCACGTGGGCTGGGTGGTGTGCGGATCGACGATCATCACGCGATCCGAAAGGTTGATATTAGCCAGAACGTACCAGATGCCGGCTACGGCAATGCCCCAGCGAATAGCGAATTTCAACCCTTTTCGGATCTTCGGACTCACGGATCACTGATTCTGGTGCAGAAAGCCTCTGGATGCAACGGGGGGACATGATCGCAAACCGAGGGCTTGTGTTACAGGGGTGCGATCGGTCCACAGCAGAATCACTCCGCCGGCTGCGTCGTGGGAACAGCGGGTTGTTCGGTTTGGGATTCTGTCTTCTGCTCCTGACTGATTTCTGCTTCGGTTTCGGATGTTTCAAGCGATGTTGAGGGGGGCTGTGGCGCCTCGGCTGTTTGCGATGTTTGGGGTGTTGCTTCTGTTACAGGAGGGCGCTGGACAATCAGGACTGGCTGGCTGACTTCATCGAGGTTGTCGATGCGCTGACGCGCCTGCTCACGGAAGGCTTCGGCGAACTGGTCGTTCTCGACGATGGCCTGGTAGTGCTGGCGGGCTGTCTTCCAGTCTCCGCGATTTTCGGCGATGGCAGCCAGTCCGAAGTGGGCGCTGAGAACGGCCAGTGGCTGATCGCCATAGGCATCCAGCACATTGTTGTACGATTCAAAGGCGATATTCAGGGGCGTTTCGCGGTCTTCCTGAAGCTGGAGAGCGGGGCGGGTCGTGGCTTCGGGAAGCTCGGGATAGGTCGCGATCAGCCAGTTGAGATCACCGCGAGCGACTAATGCCTCAGCCAACACCTTGGGATCCTTGGCGTGGTTGACGACATAATCGAGCGCGTCGTTGATTTCCTGTACCTGCGTTCGGAAGGCATTGCGGCGATCTTCCGGGCTACTGAGGTTCAATGGCTGATATTGCTGGAGTGACTGAAGCTGTTCCCGGACAAACGCCAGCGCATTGGCGGATTCAGCCGCCGCGGTTCGGCTGGCCGAGATCCGGGTATAGATAAAGACGCTTACCAGAAAGAGCAGTGCGACAGCCAGCAGGATTCTGCTGCCGTAACGGTGCATCAGTTCGGGCAGCTTGGCCAGGATGGTAGCCAGCTGATTGGTTTCCAGTTCATGTCTGCGTTCAGACTTCATAGGGTGGGTATCGTAACGGGAATGCGGGCGGAGGCAAAGGAAGGGGAGAAATGATGCCCCCTGGCATAAAGGGGGCGCGGAGGTTCGGCCGGTGTGGGGCACCGATTGAACGGGTAGACGTTCAATGGATGATCGGCAGGCTGAGCCTCCGCGCCCGGAGCGGAATAGTGGTTCAGGCGGCTTCCGAGACCGATGGGTCGGACTTGGCGGCAGCCGTCTTGCGGGCCTGAGCTTTGCGGATGCGGCGGGTGCGGCCGACGGTCTGCTGATCCACGGTGGCGCGCTTGTGCGGATTGGCGTTGGCGACCGCGACAGCACTGTCAGCGTCAGGCGCGTAGAGGTCGGCGCCGATTTCCTCAGCCAATCCTTCGGCACGCTTATAGATGCCGCCGCAGCACATGATCTGCATGTCGGGGCAGGAACCCACTTCCCGCAGATAGTCGATCAGTTTGCGGACGCTGGGGACCGCCGAGGGAAGCGTGGCGAACATCACAACCAGATCAGGTCGTTCCGAACCGATCAGTGAGAGCACTTCGTCGTCCGGGACACCGCCGCCGGCAAACCGGACACACCAGCCATCGGCTTCGAACAGATCGGCGCAGATCTGACCACCCAGTTCTTCCGGTTCATCGTTGCCACAGAAGATCAGGGCTTTCTTGCCGTTGGGAGCCTTTGGCGTCAGGTGGGCGGAGACCTGATCGGTAATTAAGCGATTCAGGCGGGTCGCCATGTTGAAGACAGCCTGGTTGATGCGATCTTCCTTATAGAGTTCCTGGAGAAGCTCCATGGTGGGCCAGATGAGCTGGCTGAGCAGGGCATGTGGCTCGAATCCCAGCTTGAGGGTCTGGTCAATGAGCTGGCGACAGGCGGTGCGATTGCCGCTCATAAGGGTCTGGAGGTACTGACGGCTGAGGGCAGTGTCGAGGGTGCGGGGTTCGAGGCTCATGGAGAAGCTCCTGTCGGTCATCGTTTGGCAGCCGCGAATCCCTGCGGCGACCAAACTGGTGTTCCTACGCGTCAGAGGCCTCCGTGCCCCGTCAATTCATTTCCGTTTCATATCGCATGTTAAAATGGATAATATGCGACAATTGGAGTATCGACGAGGCGGCAGATTTTTCTTTACCTATTTTAACATGAGCCCGTGAGGTATATAGGTAAAATTTTATTTAATAAGGTCTT
>CAZSJB010000240.1:0-352 GCA_964606625.1 uncultured Tepidisphaeraceae bacterium
ACTGGTGTCTGGTCGGTGAGATAATGGGGCTTCGCTTCCGCTTCGCGCTGCTTCAGGGCTGCCAAGGCCCGGGTTTGAACGTCGATCGTGCTCGCTTCCTTCACCTGCTTGTCGCTGCGGGCGCCCAGTTCGCTGATCTTTCGCGCGGTCACCAGCACGCGGCTTTCCATCGAGCCGATCAGGTTGTTGTAGTTGTTCACTGCCGAGGAGATGCTCGCTCCGAGGCGTTCAAAATGCGCCGACAGCGTCGCAATCCGATCATACAACTCGCAGCCGTGTTTGCGGATCTCCTCAGCATTGGCGGTGATCTACTCCTGCCGCCAGCCGAACTCGATCGCTTTCAACAGCGCGA
>CAZSJB010000240.1:362-5387 GCA_964606625.1 uncultured Tepidisphaeraceae bacterium
GCGTCGTCGGCGTGGCGACGATCACCTTGTTGCGCAGGCAATCCTCGATCAGCGATCCATCCTGGTCGACGGCTGCGTACAAAAACGCCTCGCCCGGCAGGAACATCACGACATATTCCGGGCTAAGCTCGAACTGTGACCAGTACGCCTTGGCGGACAGCTCGCGGGCACGCGCGCGCACCTGCTGGGCATGACGCGCCAGGTGCGCGCGGCGGGTCTCCTCGTCCTCGGCTGCCGATGCATCAAGAAACGCATCGAGCGCTGCTTTGCAATCAATTACAATCTGTCGGCCACCGGGCAGGCTGACGATCATGTCCGGCCGCTGGCGGCCCTCCTCGGTCTCGACCGATGCCTGCTCATCAAAATCGCAGTGATGGCTCATCCCCGCCAGCTCGACCAGCCGCCGCAGGGTGATCTCCCCCCACTGCCCGCGCGTCTGCGGACGACGCAGCGCGCTGACCAACTGATGCGTCTGCACGCTCAGCGTCCGCTGCGTCTCCGCCAGCGTGCCAAGCTGCTCACGCAGCATGCTGTACGACTCGACGCGGCTTTTCTCGATCTCAGCCAAACGGCCCTGGTACTGCCGCAGCAGTTCCTGCATTGGCTTGAGCAATCCCTCGATCTGCGCCTTGCGCTGTTCCAGCGAACCGGTGGCTTCGGCGGTGATGGTGGCGAACCGCTGCTTGGCCAGTTGCAGGAAAGCCTCGTTGTTTTTGGCCAGGGCATCGGCGGAAACCTGGGCGAAGGCATCGCGCAGCTTGATATGGGCTTCGTTGAGGCTTTGCTTCTGCTCCTCGAAACTCTGACGGGCGGTTTCGAGCTGGGCGGCCAGTCGCGCGCATTCCTCGCGGGCTGCGCTCACTTCGACACGGAGTTTTTCACAGCGCTCCGCTTCGTGGGCGCAGCGCTGCTCGAGATCAGCATTGCGCTGCTGCAACACGCCCACTGTCGTGCGCAGCTCCCCCTCCTGGGTGCGATGGCGGCGTTCAACCCACAGCCACGCCATCACGCCACCAACGCCCAGTCCCACCAATAATCCAATGATGATCCCTAAAGGCATAGTCGTTTCATCCGGTCTGTAATACGCCAAGCCCGGCTAATCCTAACGGCATCCTATCGTCAGATGACAAAATGTCGATCATTTTCTGGTAAATGCGTGATTTGCCTGCATCTGGCGGTATTGGCGCGGGCTCTTTCCCGTCTCTTGCTTGAAGACGCGCGAAAAGTGGCTGATGTTGCTGAACCCGCACAGCGCTGCGATCTCCTTCACCGACAGTGTGGTGCGCGACAGGTAATGCGCTGCCTGCTCCACCCGCAGAAGCTTCAGCCGCTGAGCCGGCGGCATCTTGAAATGATCGACATACAACTGCCGCAGATGGCTGGGCGAAAGATGCACCCACTGCGCCAACTGGGTCATCGATAATTCTCGATCGAGGTGCTCCCGCAAGAGCGTCTCTGCCATGCGCAGGCGAGGATCCTCGGGCTCGGGATCTGCCGCAGCCGGCTCGAGGGACTCTTGGTCGAACACAGCCAGCAACCCCCAAATCGCGGCTGCGCATTGACTTAAAGAGGGGTGTGGTGGCAGGTGACGCAACGTGTGAAGCGCTGCTTGCACCGCCGCTGAATCTCCCAGGGCAGGCGGCTGACCGATAAGAGCTTGGGCATACCGGCTTAGAGGCGTCGCCGGTTTGAGCGGAATGCGTACGTCCACGAACCGCACCCTGGGATCCGCCTTGTCGACCGTCGGATGATGCAGCCGCCCCGGCGGAATCACAAACCGCTGATTGGGCTTGACCAGGACGGGTGGCCCCCCTTCGATGTGCAGAGTCATCTCCCCCTCGATCATCACCAGTAACTGAACCTGGTTCCGATGGCGATGGGCTGGGCTGGGCGTCACAAAACAGACTTCTATCTCAGCCGCCCGGCCAACCCCTATCTCTGGAGAATGGATCTGCCAGCGATGCCACCGCGTATTGTGCGAAACCTGCACCATATCGGCGTTATAGACAAATCTTCGGCGAAATAAAAGCTTGTTTCGCCGACACTGCGGATGAAAATAGAGTGGATCTCTTTTATTCGTCATTTCGAACCGGAGGATTCTCATGCAATCCACTCATCGCAAGCTGGTCACAGGCGTGGCAGCCACTCTGTGCGGCCTTGTCACAGCCTCTTCGCTGCATGCCGCTACCGTCGCTCATTATCGCTTTGAGGGAGATGACTTCCTGAAAGATTCGGCTGGCAGTAACCACTTAACCGAGCATGGCACGATCACGCAGTATGAGCTGCCCGAAACCGGGCCGGGAAGCAACTTCCCCAATCCGATTCCTCAGATGGGCGCTGCCAATGTGCATGCCCTGCAGGTTGGTGGCAATGGGAGAGTATCAGCAGCTCCTGATGCGTTCACGGGGCTGACCAACTTCACGTTCGAGGTCTTTTTCAACCTGGCTGCCAGCAGCACGGACACCCAGTATCTCGGCGGTCAGAGTTCAGGCAGTGGCAATAATCGAAGCTGGGCGATCGGCGTCGCTTCCAGCGGGGGAACCGGAGACGCTGTCCCGAACGAGCTGTTTGGCTTGCTCAGCGCCAATGGGGCTACCAATAAGATCGTACCACTCGGTCTGGTGGTAACACCGGGTAAGGATTACTACGTCGCGTTCACGTTTAACGGTAGCACCGACACCGACGACATTCAGGTCTTCTCCCAGAACCTGACTGATGGAGGTCCATTGACCGTCACAACTATCAGCTCGACAATTACGACACTCCATTCGTCAACCGCAAGGTTCGACATCGCCGCCTACGCAAGCGGTAATGGCCCCTTTAATGGCATTATCGACGAGGTGCGTGTCAGCAATACCATCCTCACCGAGTCCGAGTTGCTGTCTGTCATTCCCGAGCCGGCCTCGCTCAGCCTGCTGGGCTTGGGCGCAATGGGCTTGCTGCGACGACGACGCACCACCTGCTAAAAACCATCCCCTTGGGAACAACAAACGGCGGCCGGTTTCCTCAGAACCGGCCGCCGTTTTCTACTATCGCCCTCCCCGATGCACAACGGCGGCTGAGCGGGATCGAAGTGAAGTTTCGAAAGGAGCTTACAGCAATTGAGGTCGAGGGATTGGTGCTGAAATCAGTCCGGCTGACGCATTCTGCCGGGTGCCTCTGCAACCAGATCCAATCGGCTGAGAATACGGGAGACGTTCTCTCTTCAAGCACCTCCATGGGCTGATTTGCGCATCAGACTCTTGCTTTTTAGCTTGGAAACGCAGCAATAATGGGGTATGCTTAGGGTGTCAAATCTTGGTGGCCAAGTCATTTCTCAACCACCACGACATCTCTAACACGGGAGTTGCCATGCTCACGTCCACGCACAGCTTCCCGCCCCTGCCTGAGATCGGGCGCCCGGAATCCTGGTACGCGAAGCGCGCTCACGAAGCCGATAAGCGCAATAACCTCGAAGCGCACGCCGCGTACAAGGTTGGTCAGTACATCACTCTCGGGCTGGATCCGCACCTCTCCTGGGAGGAAAAGCTGCGGTACTTCCGCCATGCTCTGAAGCGCCATTGTCAACCGCCGCCGTTGCCGGATGACGAAACCTGGGCGTTTTATAGCAGCCTGGCTGCCCTGGTGCGCGAGTACGCCGGCCGTGAAGCACTGCGCATCGCCAGCACTGAAGATGACATGTATGCAGCGCGCGAGGCAATGGGACAGAGCCTTGAAGAAATCGAGAACGACGCCGAGATCTTCTTCGCGAGACTGATTCCACCGGAATGCCCCGAGTGGTTCGACGAAGAAGATTACTACCAGCTCAAGCTGATTCGCGATCAGTGGATCTGACCGACCAGGCACAAGCGCCGCAATGGGCGCACATCTCGTGCGCCTGTTGCGCTTGCCCCCTTGCAGGATTCGCTTGGGCATTGCGTTGCCGTGGATCGGCGCGCGGCAGAAGATCCATGCTTCAGGCGCTGAACAGGGACATCTGTCCATCCAGTTGTGGACGGCGGAAATGGGCGGAGCTTAATGGCCGCAGATCGCGGTTCAGGCCATATTTTCGGGTGAAGATGTCGAAGGTTTGGGCAATCTGCTCGACGAACGCACCGCGACCGCGGTAGCGATGGGTGGCGTCATATAGCTTGCCGCCATGCGCCTGGCGGATGAACGATTCGATCTTTCGGGCGCGATCCGGATGAACGGATCGCGTCAGCCAGTCCAGGAACAGATCCTTAAGCTGGTACGGCAGGCGAAGCAGCACCCACGCCGCCCGGCGGGCGCCCGCCTGGGCAATGGCCTTGAGAATAGCGGGCATCTCGGTATCGGTCAGCCCGGGGATGACCGGAGCGATATTGACCGAAACGGGAATCCCGGCGCGCGTCAGTTCACGGATCGTGCGCAGCCGACCAGCTGGCGAAGTGGCGCGGGGTTCAAGCTTCTGGGCAAGTTCCGGATCAAGCGTTACCAGGGTAATCGTGACCCGACCGGCGTTGATCTTCGCCAGCCGCTGCCACAGATCAATGTCTCGCAAAACCAGGGCACTCTTGGTCATGGTGGTGACGGGCTGGCCACACTCAGCCAACACCTGAAGACACTGGCGTGCAAGGCGCAGCTTGTGCTCGATCGGCTGATAGATATCGGTAATGGCGGACATCACGATCGGCTCGCCGCGCCAGTTGGGCGAGGCCAGCTCCTTTCGGAGCAGTTTCGGAGCATCAGGCTTGGCCATTAGCTTGGTTTCAAAATCCAGCCAGCTGCTGAACCCCAGGTATTCGTGATACGGTCGCGCAAAGCAGTAAATGCATCCATGCTCACAGCCGCGATAAGGATTGAGGGTCCAGTCAAACGGTACATCCGCGGTAGGCGAAACTTTGTTGATGATGGTCTGCGTCCGATCGCGGAAGACCTGCCGCTCGACGCGAACGGCTGGCCGATCGCTGTCCTGCCGCTGGACCCATTGGCGATCCAACTCCTCCCCCAGCACGTGCAGGCGTACCGACTCAAATCGATTCCCCGGATTCAATCCCGCTCCGCGAC
>CAZSJB010000241.1:0-5377 GCA_964606625.1 uncultured Tepidisphaeraceae bacterium
ACCCGCGCATCGAGCGCTGTTCGAGATGCTGATCGAGCAGGCCCGGCGGAGGTCAGCATAATGTCTTGCGATCCGTGCAGAGCGTTATCCGCTGGTGCGTCGGGGGACGCCGGTTCGGGCGACATCCGCGCCGTGGGTTTGGGCATGGCCGGCAGAGCCGCGTGCCTGAGACAGTGGGCTGTTCAATGGAGCGCCTTTGCCACTGGTTGACTGCAGCAGGTTATTAAGAGCGCCCTTGGGTTTGGCGATCTGTTCTTTCAGGCTTTTGAAGGTGGGGGATTCAGTGGCGGGGGAGGCAGCGAGGGTTCGGCCGGTGGCACGAGCGAGCAGCATTTGGGCTGCCGATTGCGCTGCCAGCGAGGTGTCGATGGGGGGTAGACTGCCGGCTGATGCGGAGGTCTTCTTAGCGGTTCGGGTCGCCTTGGGAGACTTGGTCGCCTTTGCCGGTGCTTTCTTCCGGGTGGTTTTGGCAGCCGGTTTGGCTGCGCCATCAGCGGAGGCATCAGATTTTTTGGCTTTGGCCATATTCGTACCCTTATCCTTTACCATATTCTTATCGGCAGACCGAGTGTTGTAAAACCAGTTGCCGGTGCTGCGACGTTCGCAGTTGTTCCTGATACGATATTTCCAATGGAATCTTCCGCGTTGACGATACAGCAAATTCAGGATCGAATCCTGTCCCACCTGAACAGGGGGAAATACCGCCCACAAAAACCGCGTCAGATTGCCCGTTCAATCGGTGTCAATGGTGACGAAACGTACCCGTTGTTTCGCAATGCGTTGCGACTACTGCTAGAGGAAGGAAAGGTTGCCATAGGCCCCCGCAAAACGATCGTTCTGCCAACGGAACAGCCCGCCAAAACCCAATCGGCTGACATCCAGCCTGCCACTGCGTCGCCCGCTAAATCCCTGGGGCGCGATATGGTCATCGGTCCGTATCGCCAGACTCGCCGGGGGTTCGGATTCGTCATGCCTACCCACCCGGCTGGGCATGAGGATGTCTTTATCTCCCTGGAAGACAACGGTGGAGCCATCACCGGCGATATCGTCCGGGCGAAAATCACCGGTCGCTACTTTCGCGAAGGCCGAAAGATGTTCGAGGGCCGCATTGTCGGCATCGAAAAACGTAGCAAGACGTTGTTTGTCGGAACGCTGGTGAAGCAGCATGGTGAATGGATCGTCCTGCCCGATGGCAATGATTTCACTCAGCCGATCCTGATGCCCGATGCAGCCGGGCGACACATCAAACCGGGCACCAAGGTTGGGGTGGAGCTCACGCAATTCCCCGAAGGAGATCGTCGCGCGGTTGGCGTCATCACCGAGGTTCTCGGCAAGGCGGGCGAAAAAGATGTGGACCTGCGATCGGTCATCATTCAGTACAATTTGCGCGTCGAGTTTCCTGAAGAAGTCAAGCAGCAGGCGCGTGAAGCATTGCAGCGTTTCAACGACACGCTGGATGAAGAGCGGCGCAGCCGTCTTGATCTCAGCGACGAGCTGATCATCACGATCGATCCTGATGACGCCAAAGACTTTGACGATGCCATCTCCCTGCGGCGTCTGAAGAACGGCAACTGGCAGTTGGGCGTCCATATCGCGGATGTCGCCTTCTTTGTGAAGCCGGGAACACCGTTGGATGAAGAAGCCAAGGAACGCGGCAACAGTACCTACTTTCCCGGCTATGTGATTCCGATGCTGCCAGAGGTGTTGAGTAATGGCGTGTGTTCACTTCAGGAGGGTGTGCCGCGCCTGACCAAGAGCGTTTTCATCGAACTGGATGCCGATGCCAGGCCGGTCGGCACGAAGGTCGCCAACAGCATCATTTCCTCCACGAAGCGCCTGCGTTACCAGGAAGCCCAGGCTATTCTGGATGGGGCGCAGACCATTCCCCATCCCGATGGTCCGCGCACGCGTAAGGACTACAGCAAGGAGGTGCTGGATCTGCTGGCGGATATGGATACCCTCGCCCGCCGGATACAGAAACGCCGTCACGATGCTGGTCAACTGGTGCTTGGCTTGCCGGAAGTGGATCTGGTGCTCGATGAAGAAGGCAAGGTCATCGGGGCGGTGCCGGAGGATGAGAGCTACACCCATACCATCATCGAGATGTTCATGGTCGAGGCCAACGAGGCGGTAGCTCGCCTGCTGAATGGCTTGGATGTGCCGTTTCTCCGGCGGACGCACCCCGAGCCGGAGCCGGAGCAAAGCGAGCGGCTTCGCGCCCAGGTGGGCGTAGCAGGTTACAAGTTGCCCAAGGTGATTGATCGCAAGGCGCTGCAGTCACTGCTGGAATCGGTCAAAGGCCGGCCCGATGCGTTTGCCGTGAATCTTGCCGTCCTCAAGAGCCTGACGCGCGCTGAGTATTCGCCTCAGATGATCGGCCACTATGCACTGGCCAGTGAGCAATACTGTCACTTTACCTCACCGATCCGTCGCTACGCGGATTTGACAGTACATCGCCTGATCGAAAAGTACATCCAGGCGCGCGATACGCAGTCGCGCAGCCGCAAGCAGCTTCGTGAAGCGGTTCTTGAAGGCTCACCCACGTATGAGGAGTTGCTGGAGTTGGGCACGCGCCTGAGCTTCACCGAGCGGCGCAGCAGTGATGCCGAGAGCGAGCTGCGTACCGTGAAGATTCTTGAACTGCTTGAGCGGCGCATCGGAGATGAGTTCTACGGCGTGGTCACCAGCATCACCAAGTTCGGCATCTTCATCCAGTTGGAAGAGTACCTGATTGACGGGTTGATCCGATACGAGGACCTTGGGGGAGACTGGTGGGATGTGGATGATCGGATGGGTGTGGTCCGCGGGCGTGAAACCAGGCTGCGGATCACGATCGGTGATCTGGCGACGGTGCGCATTGTTAAGGTGGATGCACCTCGACGAGAGCTGGATATCGCAGTGGTCAAGTGGCGCGGCAAGCCGACCACCAAGCGAGTTGTGGGGACAGCTGCGGCGAAAAGCAATGCGAAAACATCAGCCAGGAAGACCGCCCAAACCGCGGCGAAGTCGAAGGCGGCTGCCAAAGCCAAATCATCCACTGCATCACGAAAGAGAGGCCGCACCGGCTCGACGGTACGAAACCTTCGCAGCAAGCAGCGCAGCCGCGGAAAACAGGGGTGATTGGGAACTTTTTCACATTGTTGTCGCCACTCCGAAACGGGGGTATATACAAGGTAGCCGCAGGTAACGGCTGACTTGTCCACTTCCGTTCTAACAAGGAGTGCCAATGCCAAACGTGCATGACATTCTCATGTCGAAGGGGGCTGAGATTTACACGATTCGTCCCGAAGCCACCGTCCTCGAGGCGACCCAGCGGATGAATCACTACAAGATCGGCGCACTGGTCGTCATGCAGGACAATCAGGTGGTCGGGATCTTTACCGAACGCGATGTGCTGCGCCGTGTCGTGGCAGAGCAACGCTCACCCCATGAGGTGCGGGTAGCGGAGGTGATGACGACGGATGTTATCTGCGTGGAACCGGATATCGATCTGGAAGAGGCATCCAACATCATGAAAACGCATCGCATTCGCCACTTGCCGGTGTGCGATGCAGAGGGCCGGCTTCAGGGAATCATCTCCATGGGAGATATCAATGCCGTGTATGCCACTGAACAGGAACAGACGATCCATTTCCTGAGCGATTACATTTACGGGCGCGTCTGAGCGGCAGCGCGCCCGGACAAGCCAGCCTCTCAAGCACGGACAGACTCCTGTCCGTGCTTGTTTTCAAGGCACACCCAACCACGGCTGACATATACAAACACACCCGCCGATATCCGATTCGGCAGGCGTGTTAAGAGAGGAGAAGGCACTATAGATGGGAGAGACGTCAGTCGGCTTTCTTTCCCAGTTTCTTCTGGATTTTGCCGACCTGTTTCTGGATCTTGCCCTTGATCTGCTGACCCGTATCTCCTTTAACAGCACCGACCACATCGTTGGTCTTGCCTTTTACCTGTTTGACTTTTCCGGCGGCTCTATCTTCCCGGGCCATATTGCGCTCCTTTGTTGAATGGCAATCGACACCTGTGATGGAAAACAAACGATGTGCCGGCCAAGGCGAAAGAATAATTTTGCGCTCTTCAACAGGGGGGAATCTGGCGTACTATGACAAGTTGTCCAGTAAAGGGGATACCCGACGAACCCCTATGATTATCGTGCATCAGCGGATTCATCCGGCTAGAATGAGATGTTCGAAGACAGATTTTCGTTTTTCAGCACCAGGTGAGCATAGTGGCCGACCAGCGCATCGATCGTTTGCGGGACAATATTCGTTCGGTGTTTCTTGGCCAGTCCAATGCAGTGGATCTGCTTTTGACTGCCCTGCTGGCGCGGGGGCATGTCCTGATTGAGGATGTCCCAGGGGTTGGTAAGACCGTCCTGGCGCGCTCCTTGGCCAAGAGCATTGACTGCAAATTCAGCCGCATCCAGCTCACGCCGGATCTACTGCCAAGCGATGTGCTGGGGGTAAGCGTTTATAACTCCCAGACCGGAACATTCGATTTCAAGCCCGGCCCTGTTTTCGCCAATATCGTGCTGGCTGACGAGATCAACCGTACCACGCCCCGTACACAGTCTTCCCTGCTGGAAGCCATGAGCGAAGAACAGGTCAGCGTCGACAACCAAACCTTCCCGATCGAGCGGCCGTTTATGCTCGTGGCAACGCAGAATCCGTTTGAGTTTGAAGGAACCTATTACCTGCCCGAAAACCAGCTTGACCGATTTTTGCTTCGGATCAGCGTGGGGTATCCCGACCGGGCTGCCGAGCATCAGATCCTCACCCTTCAGCCTGGACGGACTTCGCTGGAACAGCTTCAGCCGGTGCTGAATGCCCAGGATATCATCGAACTGCAGGATCAGGTGTCCAAGGTACGGATTGCCCCTGCCATCGTGGACTACATTCTGGATATCGCCGATGCCACCCGCCATAACGAGCAGCTTCACCTGGGGCTGTCTCCGCGTGGGGCGCTTGCATTGACACAGGCTTCGCAGGCAGCGGCGTTGCTGGCGGGGCGGGATTATGTGACGCCTGATGATGTGAAGGAGCTGGTGATCCCGGTCTGTGCCCATCGGGTGATCAGCAAGACTTACCTGCACAATGGGGATGCCAATGCAGCAGCACGCATTCTTCAGGAGCTGCTTGAGCAGATTGCCACCCCGGCATGAGGCGGGCAACCGGAGGGCTGATCGATTATTTCCGTCCTGCGCTGTGTTGCCAGCATATTATACTTAAGGCCGTTCCAAAGCGGCTGGTGAGGTAATGCATGGCCCGTCGTCCTCCGCGCAAATCCTACAACACGCCGGTACGCCGTAAGCCGTCGCTGGACTTCTCGGTCACGGGCCTGGTCTTCTGCTCGATGATGATGTTCATGGGGCTGG
>CAZSJB010000242.1:0-5374 GCA_964606625.1 uncultured Tepidisphaeraceae bacterium
ATGAAGTCGTCGATCGGCCGGATCAGCTTCAGGCTGGCCATCTCCGGCAGCAGGTCGGGCGGCAGATAGAACAGATCGGGCGGGGTTCCCGCAGCCAGCATCGTCTTGAGTTTGCTGCGCATGTCGCTGGCGTGAATTCGCTCGATCCGCACATGCGGATTGTCCGCCATGTACTGATCCACCAGTTGCTGCACGATCGCGTTTTCGGCGGGATCTCCCCAATGCAGGATTGTCAAGGTGACTGGACGCGCCCGCTCCGCCGCCCGCTGCGTGATGATGCGTCTGTTCACATCCCAAAATGCCCAGAGAATGATCAGCGTCGATACGAATACCAACAGGCTGCGGACGGCCTTGCCAATACTCATGAGCGTACCTCAGGCAACAGAGACGTGCGGTGGCTGGGAGGACGTGCGTGATTCCGCTGGCCTCGAGCGGAGATCCGGTGAATCTGTCCGCTGGCCCAGACACCCACGTATCGTAGCACGAAGGCGGGCAGGAGCGTTAATCCATTTTGTGCGAACGCCAGGCGCACCAATCGCAGATACACGGTGAACTCATTCCGTGTCTTTTCCCAACCGGTAAGAAGGAGCGATCGAGGACGCTTCAACGCCAAGGGCTCACCGTTTAGGGGTGATCGGACAGAAAGGGGCATCGGGCAGTTGAACAGGTTGCGGCCCCAGAGGGTATTGTCTGCCTGTGGCGAGGCGATGTTGATCTGAGCCCATGGGCGTGGGCGGTCAGGCTGTGGAATGAGATTTTGACCAGGAAGGGTTATTTGGGTATAGTTAGGTGTATATGGGGAGAGATTTGCACATATCGTGTTTAAGAGGAAATGGGAGCAAGCGGAGGAATTGTTCGAGAAGGGGAGATCTGTGGATGGGGAGCGCCGCTGTAGTGTTGCGCGGTAGCTGCGAGGGTTGGGTCAGCCACGTAATTTTGCAAACCCATTTCGGGCTGATAGCAGGATCGGCAGGGGCATTTCTGGCGCGCCAGGGGCGATTGGGTTATCCCTGGGAGTGCAATGGAGGAAAAATGCGAACCCACTTCAAACCCACCTGATCTGTTGCGCGCCCCGGAGCGCGTAGCCGATCAGGGATAGCCAAAGTCCGGAATGGTCAACCGTTCTCCAGCGCGAAGGGAAGAGATGTGAGCCACAATCCCGGGCACCGTGTAACGCGCAGCCTCCCACGCATGCACCGGCGGGAGCTCGCCTGTCACCACAGCTCGGGCGAAGTCGTCCACCAGGAACTGGTGCGAGCCAAGGTGTCCGTTGGGCTTGCCGGCAAACTCGGCTGGCAGCCGATGCTTGGGGTGAACCTGTGACAGCCCTGATAGAAAGTCGACGCGCTCGTCTTGAGACAGTCCTTCTAGGTGCCTGGCCCGCTGATGCGTATCGAGCGTGTCGGGGCAGGCCAGTAACGGACGCAGGTCGATGCTGTCGCCGCGTGTGCCCGTGACCCAGATCTGGGTCGGCCCTCCGATGCCGGATTGCTCTTCATAGGAGGCCTTCGTGCCGTACAGGCTGAGATGCACGCTGTTGCCGGTGCGCCAGCCGATGCGACGAAACTCATTGATTCGCGCCATGCCGTTGCTGCTGGTCTCGAACAGGGCGGTCTGATTGCTGAAGGGATTGCCCCATTGGCTGACGTCCTCACGGAAGATACCGTCGTCCGTTTGGTCCCGCCAGCCAAGACAGGAGACGCTCGTCATCCGTTCGCCGGTGACGCTGGCAATCATGCTGACCGAGTGAGTGGAGTAGAGCATGGGCGGGAAACTGGCAATGCGTTTCCAGTGTTCGCCGCCACTTCGCTGGAAGATGCCGTAGAAATCTTCCATGTCGTGGTAATAGCAGGCTTCACCATAGAAGACGCGCCCGAAGGCGCCTTTTTGAAATTGCTGACGACAGTAGAGAGTGGAGGGATAGTAATAACTGGTTTCGCCCATCATGTAGGTCAGGCCGGTGCGTTTGACCAGATCCAGGATCTCCTCGATCTCTTCGAGGGTAATGCCCATGGGAACGGCGCTGTAGACATGCTTACCGGCTTTGAGGGCGGCGATCGCCTGGGGGCCGTGCATGTATCGCTGGGTGAAGATGCCCACGGCATCGACCGGCGATGCCAGCAGCTCGTCAAACGTGCAGCAGGTATCAATGATGCCGAGATGGGTGGCGGTTTCCGCCAATCGTCCGTGATCCAGGTCTGCCAGGACAACACGAGAAACCGAAGGGTGGGCTGCAAACAGCTCTGCAAACGACGCCCCAAACCCTGTCCCGCAGATGCCGATGCTGAAGGTTTTCACGCCTGCCTCGTCGGTTTGAGCTATAGAAGAGGATCCTGTTTTGTATATTTTATCGACATGGAATCCTGTTTGGTATACATTACATCCTGTGGTCTCCAAAGTGAAGAGGCTATGTGGAATTCCTGAGGGTCACCATCATGCTGCGTCCCGCCCCCACACCCGGAAACCTCGATTGGTACGTCCAGGCCCGATTTGGCATGTTCATCCACTGGGGGCTGTACAGCCTCGCCGCCCGCCACGAGTGGGTAAAAAACCGCGAGGAAATGACCGACGCCGAGTACCAGATCTATTTCGAACAGTTCAATCCGCGCGATTACGACCCCCGGGTCTGGGCGCGCGCCGCCCGCGAAGCCGGGATGAAGTATTTCGTTGTTACCACGAAACATCACGAAGGGTTTTGCCTCTGGGATTCGAAGTTCACCGACTATAAAGCCACCCATACCCCGGCTGGGTGCGATCTGCTGCGACCCATGATCGAGGCATTTCGCGAGGAGGGCCTCAAGGTCGGTTTCTACTATTCCCTGATCGACTGGCATCACCCGGATTTCACCATCGATGCCCTGCATCCGCTTCGCAATCATCCGGAAGTGGATCAACTCAATGCTCGGAAGCACTACCCGCGATATGTCGAGTATCTGCATAACCAAGTGCGTGAGCTGCTCACCGAATATGGCCCGGTCGATATCATGTGGTTTGATTATTCCTATTCAGAAGACCGACATGGCAAGCTCGGGGGGAAAGGGCGTGAGGACTGGCAGGCGGATAAACTGATCCGCATGGTGCGGGAATTGGCGCCGGGGATCATCGTCAATAATCGCCTGGATCTGCCGCGCGAACAGGTAGATGTCTATACCCCTGAGCAGTTTCAGCCGCCGTCATGGCTGCATATCGACGGTCAGCCGGTGCACTGGGAAAGTGTTCATACCTTCAGCGGTTCATGGGGATACCATCGTGACGAATCCACCTGGAAAAGCCCCGAGCAGCTCATCCAGCTTTTGATCGACAACGTAGCCTGTGGCGGCAACCTGATGATGAATGTCGGGCCTACCGCATTGGGCACGCTCGACCAGCGATCTTTCGACGCCCTGAAGGTATATGCCGACTGGATGACGCTGCACGGTGCTTCCATTTATGGCTGCACGCAAAGCGAGTTTACCGCACCGCGTGACTGTCGCCTGACGCAGAAGGGAAAGAAGCTCTACGTCCACGTGTTCAACTGGCCGTTCCGCTATCTGTTCTTTCCCGGGCTGGCGGATCGCATTCGTTATGCGCAGCTCATGAACGATGCCAGCGAGATCAAGTGGCAGCTTAGCCGTGAATTAAAGATCCACCTGGGGCTCAAGGATGCGCTGCCCCAGGATACCGTGATCTTTGAACTGCCAGTACAGAGGCCCTCCGTTACGGTTCCGGTCATCGAGATTGATCTGAAATAACGTATCGGCTTCGCCCAGCTGTTGAACGGCCTTTGACAAGTCTGATCCATGGCATTGGAGCAAGATCTCATCCCGGGAGTGGCTGGTTGCCACAGTGCGACGGAGAATCCTGTTGCACTACTGGAGCGGCGACGGTTGATTCGCCTGGGCCGCAGCGTCTCGGCGCTGGGGCTGGGCGGGGCGGGGCTGAACGGCATCAGCGGTCAGCCGATCACCGATGTGCAGGCAGTTGAGACGGTACACGCCGCGCTGCAAGCCGGAATCGATTTTATCGATACCTCTGCTGGATATGGCGAAAGCGAACGCCGAATTGGCTTGGCGCTGCGAGGGGTACCGCGTGATCTGGTCTTCATTGCCAGCAAAACCGGCACAGGCGATGGACGGCGAAATTACTCAGCCGATTTCACCTGCCGCAGTGTTGAGCGATCCTTAAAACGCCTCGGGACGGACTACATCGATCTGATGCAAATCCATGATCCCGATACGTCCCAGGAGGCGTTTGATCTCCAAGGCGCCCTGGGAGCTTTGCTGAAACTGAAAGAGCAGGGTGTGATACGCGGGATTGGGCTGGGAGTGCGCAATCATGACCTCCTGCTCCAGGCGATCCACCATGGCGCGTTTGACACCATTTTGACTTATGCCGATTTCAACATCATTTACCAGCATGCCCGGGACAACTTGTTCGATGCTGCGCAGCGCCACCATGTGTCGATCATCTTGGGTAGCCCACTGTTCTTTGGCTGGATGAGCGATGCAGACTGGTCGCAAATCCTGCGGACGCGCAACAGCAACGGCCAGAGCGAAGACGAGCGCCGTGTCCTTGCGGCTCGCCAATGGGCAGAGCGATGGGGGGTGAGCAAGGTTCATGTGTCATTGCAGTATTGCCTGCGTGAACCGCGCATCAGTACTGTCCTGATTGGAGCCGAAACCCCCGAGCAGATTCGCCAGAGTGTGCAAGCTGCCAGCACACCGCTTCCGGGCATCATCTGGGAAGCACTGGCGAATGAACTGGGTGTTGGCTGACATCTCCTTGTGCCAGGTACACACCTCACAGGGAAGCCGTTGAGAAGGAACAACCAATGGTGACTTTGAAGAGCAAGTCTATGGGAGGGATGGATCAAGCGTGGGCGGATCGCACAGAAGCAGTTCAGCCCGTCCGCCGGCTTCTCCAAACACAATCGCAGCCTGTTCGAATTGACGACCCAAGGCGATGGCTTCATCCCGGGCAATGCCCAACACCAGAAAACTCGGCTCAGCCGGCCATCGACCATCATCGCCAATGCCTGCGCCTTGAAACATTGTCCAGCCGCGGGACGCAATCACGTCCCGTAGCTGAGCCTGTCGCCGATCGTTTTCTGCCTGGGAGATCCGTTGTGACCGCGGGTTGTACGCCGTGATAAAGCTCCACGATGGAACAGTCATACCCTGCAACAGCCGATCCAGTTCCGGATGTGTCCGATCCACCCGAATATCAATCACCCCGCTGGTTGTGTAACAGCGATAAGTCGTCGCGCGATAAGCAGCAATAGGAGGATGCATCAGACCAATTAAACAGTGGGCAGTGAGGAACCTGAACACCCTGCAAAACCCTCTGGAAATCAGTATATCAATAAGCACCACGGCACAGAATCCGGCACAGTTGG
>CAZSJB010000243.1:0-5373 GCA_964606625.1 uncultured Tepidisphaeraceae bacterium
AACACGCTGCGGTACCTGCTGAGCAACCGGTACGATTTTGATCCTGCGACCGATGCGGTGGCGGAGATTCCCGCGTCCAGCCTTGACGGCTGGGCCAGTGCGGAACTGGACGACCTGATTCGCCAGGTGACGGCTGCGTATGACAACTACCAGCTTCATCGTGCGTTCCGGCTGCTGCATGACTTCTGCTCGGTGCAGATCAGCGCGATCTACGGCAACGCGATGAAGGATCGGTTGTACTGTGAGGCCCCTGATTCGCCGCTGCGTCGCCGCTGCCAGACCGTGCTGCATCGCATGGCGGTCACGCTGACCAAGCTGCTGTCGCCGATGCTCGTTTTCACAGCCGATGAGACCTGGGAATACCTCCGACGCACCGGCGAAGACGCCCAACTGCCCAGCGTTCACCTGTCGCGAGCGCCCCAGCCGGCCAGCGAACCGCCCAGCGAAGAGCAGCGTCGCGAATGGGAGCTGGTGTTCCAGTTGCGGGATGAGGCATTGCAACAGCTCGATACGCTGAAGAAGGAAGTCGGCTTGAACAAGGCTGTCGATGCTGAACTGGTGTTCTATATCGATGACGACGCGGTTCGCCAGAAGCTGCAACAGTACGGCGTGGACCTGGAGGACATGGCCGGTGCGGGGCATTATGCGTTCGCCGAAGCTCCAACGTCAGCTCCGGCTGCCACGGTGAAAGTCATTGATCGCCGCAGCGATTACGCCGCCTGTGCCAGAAGCTGGAAGCGCCGGCCCGATGTTGGACAGGATCCCAATTATCCTGACCTGTGCCTGCGCGATGCACAGGCGGTTGCAGCGCTGCGAAAGTGAGTTGGCGGGCAGCGTTGCAGTTTGCCGTCAGCCGTCCAAACAGGAAATACCAAGCAACAAGATACCCAGACGCATGGCCGACAAACCCATCAAGCTCGCCGTTCTTGCCAGCGGGTCCGGGCGGACGCTGCAGAACTTCATTGACGAGATCGCAGCCGGCCGGCTGAACGCGAAGATCAACCTCGTGGTGGCGTCGCGTCCGAAGATCCTTGCGCTGGAGCGCGCCGCCCAGGCGGGAATCCCCAACTTTGTGGTCGATCGGCGAGAGATCCCGGAGATCGACGTTTTCAGCCGGCAGATCTTCACCCTTTGCGATGATGCGGGCGTCGACCTGGTGTGCCTGGCGGGTTGGCTGTCGCTGCTGGAGATCCCGGAGCGGTATGCCGGGCGGATCATGAACATCCATCCCGCGCTCCTTCCGGCGTTTGGCGGGAAGGGGATGTACGGGGATCGCGTTCATCAAGCGGTTCTTGCCTACGGCTGTAAGGTCAGCGGGTGTACCGTGCATTTCGTCGATGCCAAGTACGATGAGGGCCCGATCATCCTGCAGCGTGCCTGTCCCGTGCTGGAGGATGACGATGTCCGTGCGCTTGCGGATCGCGTCTTTGAAGAGGAGAAAATCGCCTATCCTGAAGCAATCCGCTTATACCAGGAGGGGCGGCTGGTGATCGATGGCCGTCGTGTTCAGGTCAGGCCATAGTAACGCAGTCCAGGAGACATTCATTGTCCACTCCCGCCCAAGCCAAACTGATCCGCATGTTTTCCGTCGAGCCGTATGGAGGGGATGCGGTCGTGGTGCATGACATCGATGGCGATGGCCGGCTGGAAATGCTGATTCTCCAGAGCGCAGGACAGTTCGCGTCGGATTTGTCGATTGGCCGGCCGGATGTGGATGATGTGGACCGTCATTTGTTCTGCCTGACCGCCGTCACGCTTGAAGGCCAGATGCTTTGGCAGTTTGGCGAGCCCTACAGCCGGGATTTTCCCTTCACGTCGCATGGCGTGCAGGGCGGTAAGCAGATGGCGGTCGCCGATATCGACAACGACGGCGCCATCGAAATCATCGTCATCCGCCGCAGTGAGTTGCTGGTGATCGACGCCCGTACCGGCCAGCTCAAGCGATCCACACAGCTTCCATTGGATAACTTCCTCGTTGTGGCGACCGCGCAGATGGGGCCGAAGGAACAGGGCCGACAGATCCTCTGCAAGGTTAATGACCAGACCTACAAACCCTGGCGCTACGCCAACCCGACGATGATTCTCAATGCGGATCTGTCGGTGCGGCGCGAACCGTTCGCCGTTCGCGGCGCCGGCCATAACTTCGTGGTGATGGATGTCGATGGCGACGGGCGCGAGGAAGTGTTCGTCGGCTATGTGCTGCTGGATGACCAGGGAGAGCGGTGGGCCCTGGACCTGGGGGAAGGATTTGACTACGTCGCCGATCATGCGGACCAGATCGCCGTCAGCGATTTGGACGAGGATGGCCGGTTGGAGGTGCGCTATGCCGGTTCGGAAGACTTCTTTGTCTGCACCACGGAGGGGGAGATCCTGTGGAAGGTGAAAGCCGGGCACAGCCAGCAGTCGGCTGAGGGACGCTGGGCAGCCGATGGTAGTCATCACATCATCATGGCGGAGAAGAATGCCGGACTGACGGGCATCACTCCGCGCGGTGAGGTTCGCTGGCAGCGCAAAGATCTGAACGGCTATGTCACCGCCAGCGTACGCTGGCCCGACCAGGACGGAAAGCTGCGCGAGTGGGCGCTGTTCCGTCCGCAGCTTCGTCCGATCCAACCGGCGCCATACACCAGCGATCCGGCGTGGAGTCGTGGCCTCTGGCCCCACCTGCTGGACGGCGAAGGCCGGACGTATCAGTTCCTTCCCTGGTCCCGGGACTACGCCCAGCCCGCCCAGCACATCCGCGCTGAGCGTTCTTACGACTGCGGTGTCAAGTATTATCCCATCGTCGCGGACCTTACCGGTACCGGGCAGCACAATGTCATTGTCCACGACCGCCGGCGGGTGTGGATCTTCGGCGCTTAAAGCAACGTGACAGAATAAACCATGCGATCTTGGGTAGTTCGCACCTGTTGGCGCAGCGGTCATGTGGCGCAGCCGCCCTGAACCGCCGTAGTGGACACTAGATGCCCATCAGGTCGCGGATCTTGGCGGAGATATCGTCGCTGCGCATGAGCGATTCGCCCACGAGGATGGCGCTGACGCCTGCCTGGGCGAGTTTCTGGACGTCTTCATGCGTATGGATGCCGCTTTCGCTGACCAGCACCCGGCGATCTTCAACCAGCTCCGCCATGCGGAGGGTGGTGCCCAGGTCCGTCTTGAATGTCCGCAGGTCACGATTGTTGATGCCCAGCAGCGAATAGCTCTTGTGCGGGAATCCGATCACTCGATCACGAACCCGCATCAGGTTGTCCATGTCATGGACTTCGATCAGGCAGGTCATGTTCAGCTCGGTGGCGAGAATCTGCAGATCGATCAGCTCGTTGGTTGCCAGGCATTCGGCAATGAGCAGGATGGCGTCGGCTCCGGCAGCCCGCGATTCGTACACCTGGTACGGGTCGATGATGAAATCTTTGCGCAGCACCGGCAGCTTGACGACATCCCGGATCGCGTGAATGTAGTCGAGGTGGCCCTGGAAATATTCCTGATCGGTCAAGACGCTGAGTGCATCGGCTCCGGCGGAGGCGTACTCCTGGGCGATGGCGACAGGATCGAAATCCGCCCGGATGACACCGGCGCTGGGCGAGGCTTTCTTGACCTCCGCGATGAGGTTCAGCGGCTTGCCTTCGGGCTTGCGGGTGATGGCATGGAAGAAGTTGCGTGGCCGGCCGAGCGTCTGGATGGTTTCCTGAAGCTGCTCCAGCGGGATGCGCTGTTTGCGTTCGGCGACTTCCTGCCGCTTGGTCTGGACGATTTTTTCGAGAATGTTGCTCATGGACGCAAGCTGTTACCGATGCGAGCCATTGCCCGCGGACAATCGTTGTCTATGACTCTATACCACCATCGGGCGTCGTTCCGGGCAAAGCAAGGATTCTCGTGTTTTAATGCCGAGGGTTTTGCTTCGCTTAGAACATCCGCGGCAGAAAGTGCATCATATGCGAGATTCTTAACCGTCGCCTGTGGGCGGCGGGGTACTGTAAACCGGATCACTTGAATGTCAAATAATATGGAGGTTGGATCCCCTGTGCTTGAGATGCTGTCACTGGCCTTTGTGCTGGTGTGGGCAGCCATTGCCGTGGGGGTATTGCGCCGGCGCGGATTGCTGCGATTGGATGTGGTGCTGGGGCGACCGCGGCTGGGACCTGAGCACAACCCCTGGATGCTGTTGATGATCCTGCTGGTGGCGCTTTCGACCAGCCTCGTTGCCGGACAGATCGCGGTAACCACCTGGGATGTCCCAGAAAACTGGCGGTTGTACCTGCATGGGACCGTTGTGTCCCTGGTGGGGATTGCGATTGCGGTGGGGGGGATGCAACTGCTGGGAGAAGACGGGCTCAAGCGCATCGGGCTGCGGTGGGGTGAGCTGCGCCGATCGATTGGAGGGGGATTTTTAGCGTTACTGGCGATCCTGCCAGCGGTATATGTGCTGGGATGGGTCGCCACGGCGATCGCCCAGTCGATGGGCCAGCCGCCTGAGCCGCATAACCTGCTGACCGCGCTGTTGCAGACTGCCGATTGGCGAGAAAGCCTCATGATCGCGGGGATGGCGGTGATCCTGGCGCCTCTGCTGGAAGAACTGGTATTTCGCGGGCTGCTCCAAACTTTCCTGACCCGCCTGCTGACCGGTCCGGCGGAGCAGGAACTGCCCACGGCAGCGCGGGTGCTGGGCCGGTGGCAGTCAATCCTGATCACATCGCTGTTGTTTGCAGCCATTCACGGTGAACTGGCCTTCATGCCACCGCTGTTTGCGCTGTCCGTTGGATTGGGGATCGCTTACGAACGCACGGGCAGCCTCTGGACATCCATGGTCATGCACGCGCTGTTCAACAGCTCCCAGATCGTGGTGATTGTGCTGTTAATGGGGGATGTAGCCTGAGACGCCCCATGCCGCGAATGTGCCAGCCCTGTTCGCCTGGGTGTGTGCCGGCAGGGAGCGATGCATCAACTGATTTTTGCCAGCATGGAATCGCGCAACTTGCGAAGCGCTTCGTGTTCGATCTGGCGCACGCGTTCCCGCGTCAGGCCGATATGCTCGCCGATTTCCTTCAGGGTCATCGGATCTTCGCCGCCCAGCCCATAGCGCAGCCGAAGGATGCGGGCTGCGCGATCGTCAATTTCCGTCAGCAGGCGCATGAGCAGGTTGATCTCGTCATTGCCCATGACGCTGTCCTCGGGGCGGGGGTTGTTGGTGTCCGCCACCATCTCGTTAATCGTCAGCTCGCCATCGGCACTGCCCGCCTGGGTGGGGGAGTGGAAGGCTTTGACGGCCTTCTTGGACCCGCCTCAGACTAATGCCCTTCGGCCTCGTCGGCCGAGGTCGCGTTGAGCTGGCCGTATTTCTTGTCTCCCAGCTCTTCGAGGAGCTGGAGCTGCGTC
>CAZSJB010000244.1:0-5355 GCA_964606625.1 uncultured Tepidisphaeraceae bacterium
GCACCCCCGTGGCGTCCGACCCGACGGCACATCGTCATCGCCTCGGCCGCCGCCGTCCCCTCGTCGAGGAGCGACGCGTTGGCCAAGTCCATCCCGGTCAGGTCCGCGACCATCGTCTGGAAGTTGAGCAGGGCCTCGAGGCGCCCCTGGCTGATCTCAGCCTGATAGGGGGTGTACTGCGTATACCAGCCCGGATTTTCGAGGATGTTGCGCAGGATGACAGGTGGGGTGATTGTGCCGTAGTAACCCTGACCGATGAACGATCGGAAGACCTGGTTTTTCTCCGCCATGGCGCGTAGATCAGCCAATGCTTCGGACTCAGTGCGGGGCGGAGGCAGCTTCAGATCAGCCGAGAGGCGGATCGACTCGGGAATCGTCTGGTGGATCAGATCGTCCAGTGACTCAGCACCGATGGTTTGCAGCATCGCTTCCACATCGGCTGGATTGGGGCCGATATGCCGATGCGGGAAAGTGTCAGAAGCTTTCAGCAGGGTGGACGCACTCATGGTAGTGATGGAGAGAAGCATTCAGGGTTCGAGACCCAGGGGGAGAGTGTGATTCACACCAGAACCCTGAACCCCGAACCCTGAACTCGCTTGCGTATCAGTTTCCGGTCTTCTTGAGATAGTCCTCCTGGGAGAGGAGCTTATCGAGTTCTGCGGGGTCGGAGATCTTGACCTTGATCATCCAGCCCTCGCCGTGCGGGTCTCGGTTGATGAGGCCCGGATCGGTATCCAGGGCTTCATTCACGGCAATGACTTCACCGGTAACACCGGCGTAAAGGTCGCTGGTGGCTTTAACGGATTCAATCTCACCGAAGGTTTCACCGGCAGTGACACTGTCGCCAACCTTGGGAAGCTGGACGTAGGTGACGTCAGTGAGTTCATCAGCAGCAAACTGGGTGATGCCGATGGTGACGGTGTCTCCGTCGAGTTTATGCCATTCGTGTGATTCGAGATATTTACGATCGTTTGGGACGGACATGGCTTGTTCTCATAGGGTCCGGGCTATCCGCCCGTAAACCAGATCATTGGATGAAAACACGGGCTGATGGCCCGCGCCACAGTGACTAATTCGCTCGTTTATAAAAGGGCAGTTTGACGATGGTTGCAGGGATAAGATCCCCTCGGAAGTCGACGGCAAGCTGCGTATCGACGGCAGAGTGAGCTGTGTCGACATACCCCATCGCGATTGACTTTTGGACAGTCGGTCCGAACGTACCGCTGGTGATTTCACCAACGGTTGCACTGCCGTCGGGAGTTTTAATGACAGCGCCCTGCCTGGCGATGCGGCGACCTTCAAGAACCATGCCAACCAGCTTACGCGCCGGTCCTGCAGCGGCAATCTCGCGAATTTTCTGGCTGCCGATAAAGTCGGCTTCGAGATCGACTACCCATTTCATGCCGGCTGAGATCGGATCGATCTGTTCGCTCAGTTCATGGCCATACAGGGGCAAGCCGGCTTCCAGCCGAAGGGTATCGCGGGCCCCCAGGCCGGCAGGCTGGATGGTTGCATCAGGCTTGTCCATCTTGCCCCCCAGGAGTTTCATGGCCATCGAGGCCATCTTGGCGGGGAGAATCAACTCCACACCGTCTTCACCGGTATAGCCTCCCCGGAAAATGGTGAACTTGATCAGCATGAAGCTGGTCGATTCAAACTGATATCGCTTCATGCTCTTGAGATCTACCGGCAGGATGGAGCTAAGGCGATCAATTACCTTCGGTCCCTGGATCGCAACCATGGCCGTTCCTTCGGTCTGATCGGCCATGTCAAAATCGTATCCTTCGCTGCGGCGCACCTCGTGGAAATGCGCGATCAGCTTTTCGCGATTCGCCGCGTTGCAGACGATCAGCCAGTTCTTGGTATCTCGGCTGACGATGACATCGTCGAGAATACCACCCGCTTCGTTGCAGACCATGGCGTACCGCGACTGGCCGACAACCATGTCGCTGGTCCGGCGTGTCAGCACCTTGGCCAGGAATGTCTTCACATCCGGGCCGCTAAAGTGCAGGCGCCCCATATGCGAGACATCGAAAATGCTGCCCGATTCGCGGGTCTGCTGATGCTCCTGGACGATGCCACGATACATCAGCGGCATTTCCCAACCGGCGAAATCCACCAGCTTGGCGCCGGCGGATACATGAAACTCGTGGAACGGCGTGCGCTTTAACATGAGGCGGCGAGAGTAGACCTGAGCCGTTCGAAATGCAAGCCACTGCCTCTTTTGCCCACGTTGCCAGGGGGTTCCGGGAGACCATTGGAATATCCAAATTTCCCAGTTTGCCAGGTTGAGGCCTGGTGAGGGAGCAGCCCAGGTTTTGTCAATTTGTCGGAAAATTGTTTGAATTTGATGATATTGCGGTTACGCTGGGTACGCTCAGATTGGGATAGCCGGTGATTCCACCCGGCGTGGAATGCTTGAGGAGTTCGCGATGGCAACTGGCACTGTCAAATGGTTTGATACGAAGAAGGGATTCGGATTTGTCGTCAATCCGGAAGGACAGGATGTTTTTGTTCACTTCAGCAGCATTGTTGGCGAGGGGTTCCGGGCGCTGAAGGAAGGGGAACAGGTTGAATACGAAGAAGTCGCCGGTTCCAAGGGCCTTTCAGCCCAGCAAGTGCGACGCCTGGTTCAGCAGGTGAAAAAACAATCCAAGGGCGAAATACGCGGCAATTGATTTGTCTGGATTGCCTGGAGACGGGGACTCTATCTTGCTTGGCAGGCGTTGCATTTGAACGCACCTGCTCTAATCTGATTTAATGACCCCTTATATCTGGGGGCTGATAACGGGTTTGGTTGTCAGCCTGATCATTTCCACCGCAGCGGCGGGATACGCCTGGCGACGTTTCGTCCTGCTGGAGCGTCGTGCGCGGCACAGCGAGCGTCTTGCCGAATTGGGCACCCTGACGGGTGGCTTGGCGCACGAACTAAAAAACCCGCTGTCGACCATCCTGCTCAATCTTCAGCTTCTTCGGGAAGACGTCTCACCGGATGACCCCGAGACGTCGCGCATAGCCAAGCGTCTGATGGTCGTGCAGCGCGAAGCGTCTCGCCTCAAGGATATTCTTGACGATTTCCTCCGCTATGGCGGCAAGATGGAACTGGACCGCGAGCCGGTCGATCTGAACGAGTTATGCGAAGAGCTGGTAGACTTTTTTGCACCGCAGGCGATGCTGCAGAAGGTGCAACTGCGGCTGCGTCGCTGGGATCGTCCTGTCGTCGTGTATGCCGATCCCAAGCTGATCAAGCAGGCTGTGTTGAACCTGCTGATAAACGCCTTGCAGGCGATTACCGATGGGGGGGAGATCATCCTGGCAGTCTCGCAGAGCGGAAACTGGGGGCAGGTAGACGTGATCGATACCGGGGCAGGCATGCCTCCTGAAGTGCGGGATATGATTTTTGTCGCCTACTATTCCACCAAGCGTACCGGAACCGGCTTGGGGCTGGCGATGACCCGTCGCATCATTGAAGAGCATGAAGGCCGTATTACGGTCAAAAGCGAACTGGGCAAAGGAACGGATTTCACAATCCAGTTGCCATTGAAGTAAAAGGGGAGTGTCGCTTGTTGATGGGAATCCACACATGAGCCAGGCATTGTTTATTCGACGACCCGGAGGGTATTTCCAAGCTTGCAACGCGACGATCACGGGGGAGGTAACGATCGGTGAGCTGAGTAGCTTCTGGTTTAATGCCGTCGTGCGCGGGGATGTGGCGCCCATCACAATCGGTCGCCGGGTAAACGTCCAGGACAGTTGCGTGATTCACTGTGACAGCGGTGTTCCAAACGTGATCGAGGATGACGTCACAATCGGTCATGGGGCGATTGTGCATGGGACGTTTGTAGGGGCCGGCTCTCTGATAGGCATGGGCGCAACATTGTTGGGCCGCACGAGGATCGGCAGGGGGTGTCTGGTGGCGGCAGGTGCGGTGGTGCCGCCGGGGCTGGAGGTGCCCGATGGAATGGCGGTGATTGGGGTTCCGGGCAAGATCGTTCGGCCGGTGCGCGAGGAAGAAATCGCCTACATGCGCAGCCTGACCGAACATTACGTGCGATTGGCTCAGAAGCACGTAGACGGTGAGATTCGCTCGGTGTGATCCTTTTGGCGTTTCCCTTTCCACCGTTTGCCATTTTCAAAGCAGCAGTCCGCGCAGATGCTCTACGATCTGCTCAGCCTTGATGGGCTTGCTGTAGAAGTACGTGGCGCCAACGTGTGGCAGCGAATTGAGCGTTTCCATGGATCCATCGCCGCTGACAATAATGATCGGCGCATCGGGTTTGAGGAGAGTCCGCAGTTGCTGGGAAACGATCAGCCCGGACATGTCGGGCATATGGATATCAAGAATCACGGCGCTTACCGCATTGGTGGCTGCATAGTTCAGGGCAGCCCGCCCGGAATTGAACGTAACGGGCGTAAACCCATGACGCTCGATAATCCGACCTAGGGGGCGAGTGACGGTATGATGATCGTCCACGATCAGCACGACGGGTCGAACATCGGGATTGTCCTGGACCGATGGGTCCACCGTGGGTGTTTCTTGAGGTAATGGCATGAGATAATCCGTGATCCATCCCTGGTAAACGCTGCCAGTCGCATAACTGCAACTCGCTCCGCGATGGCGCTCCCTCCCAAGGTTCCGCTTGGTGTCAGACGCCTGTGTAGCGCTTTGGCTGGTGCGGAAAATCGTTATAGCCAACGCAGAACAAAACCGGCAACAGCGATAAAACGAACAATTCTCTTCACAGGTTCGATGTGAGCAGACACCAACATTCTCCTCGGTGGTAAGATGCGATATGGCAAAGGTTTAGGAGGTCTGCCCAGCATAGCTTTGATGGCTGTTGCAATCTTGCTGGGCACCTGTCTGCCCGGCAATACGTTGTTGGGCCAAGGCGTAATCTCTGCACCTCAGCCGCAGTTTCGGGACAACCGGGTTCTTCAAATTATTGAAGAGGAAATCCTGGCGGGGCGTTTCACGGAGGCAGGGGAGAGGGTTGCCGAGCTGGTGATCGCGCACGCCCCTGAACTGATGACGGATGACGAAGGGAACCTGGTAACGGTTGGCAACTGGGCGGCACAACTGCTTGACCAGCACCCAACCGTGCTGCCCGCTTATCGGAAAGCGACCGATGCGTCTGTGCAGTATGCCCTGCGGACAATCGCTGCTGAACGTACCCATCGCCATGAAGCCCTTTATGCCATCACCTCAATGTTTCCACGAAGCCGTCTGGAAGACACCATCCTGCTGGCGGCTGCCGAACGGGCATTGCAGTTTGGCGATCCTGTCTCAGCCTATTTTTATCTCAAGCAGCGGAGTACCCCTACGCCGTCGTCGGATTGGCTCTCCGCCGTAGAACT
>CAZSJB010000245.1:0-5318 GCA_964606625.1 uncultured Tepidisphaeraceae bacterium
AAGAGATGTGGGACGCCGTCGAGAAGGCGGGCGTCAAGCACATGGTCGCCTACAATAAACCATCACAAATTCGTGTTATCCGGATAGACCAGCGATGAAAGCTGATACGATCGCTCCATGCCGCGTTCGGTCCATCGAATGATGACCGTGACCTCGTAAAGATTGAGATCCTGCGATACCGCTGTGATTTCCCAGCGGTAGTCCGGGTAATCGACCCCGAAATCCCCGCTGCCGCTGAGCAGGCTGGTGCTTCGGGCAGCCAGTATTTCGTTCAGTTTCATTTCAGCCAGAGCG
Organism: uncultured Tepidisphaeraceae bacterium; assembly: GCA_964606625.1. Lineage (GTDB taxonomy): Bacteria > Planctomycetota > Phycisphaerae > Tepidisphaerales > Tepidisphaeraceae > CALEKX01. The sequence continues at coordinate 295 of CAZSJB010000245.1, forward strand.
GCAGCTTCAGTCTGGTGGCGCGCCCGTGCAGCAGCCTGCATGGAGATGGTTACACCCTCCATGGCCACTGGCAGAACGATCGCGACCAGCAGGAGCGTCGCCAAAACTTCCATCAGCGTTACACCCCGGCAATGACGATAGAGGAGGTATTGATTCATGGCATGCCTCCTTCCGGAACTAACCGGAACGGCTGGGCAGGCCAGCGCGATTCGATGATCGTTCGTTCGCCCCAGGGAGCTGTGAGTTCGATGCTGGCAGGGCTGACGCGGCCATCAGGATAAAACTCGACGACCGGATTCACCGTGCCGTCGAAGCGCTGGATGCGGAGAGCGAATCCCTGCGGCAGTTCGACCGGATCATAAAAATCACCGGCTGCCGGGGTGACGGACTGACCGTCAATCCGCCAAACCTCCAGTGCTCCGTCAACCGGGTTGACAGCCAGCCGGTATACAACGGCTTCATAGATCGCCTGCGACTGCGCAAAGCGGGCTGCGGTCAGCACCTGATCGGTTGCGTCACGCATCTTGCCGCCTTTTCCCCATCCGCGAAGATTCGGTGCCGCGGCAGCCATCAGCAGGGCCAGCACAGCGAGCACAAGGATCAGTTCGATGAGGGTAAAAGCATTGGCTCGGTGGTAATTGTGGATGGCGCATCGTGAGCGGAATTGGCGCAGGTTGGGCCGAGCGACCGAATAACGGTCCGCCAACCCCCTATCCAGCCTGTCCAATCCACATTCCTGCATGACTTAATCCCAGTTTCCGATGTCGTCGTCCCCACCATCACGGCCGTCGGGACCGAAGGACCAGAGGTCAAAACCCTGCGGGTTACGACGTCCGGGATAGCGATACTGGTAGTCATTGCCCCAGGGATCCTTGGGCATGCGCTCCAGGTACGGTCCATACCAGCCATTCACGTTGGCAGGCGGTGACATCAACGCAGCGATGCCTTCATCGGTCGTGGGAAACCTGCCGGTATCGATCTCGAAGCTACTGATGCTGGTTGCGATGCGGGCGATGTCCGTCTTGGCAGCGGTTTCGCGCGCCTGCTGTGATCTTCCGGTAAAGCGAGGCACGACCAGCGCCGCCAACACGCCAAGAATCACCAGCACGAGCAACAGTTCCATCAGCGTAAAACCGCGGCGACTACGAAATCGACGATTCATTATTGTCCTTTCCTTATTGCACATATGTTGCATTTCAGTCTTTTACGCATCTTTCGTCATTCATCAGTGAATCATGTCCTGTAGCGAGAACAGCGGCAGCAGCATGCTGACTACCACGGTGCCGATCAATGCCGCCATCGTGATCAGCAAAAGCGGCTCAGCCAAGGCGACCAGCATGCGCAGGTTGCGATCCAGATCACTTTCAAAAGAAGCTGACATGCGGATCAGTTCCGCGTCCAGCCGGCCGGTTTCTTCCGCCACGCTGATCATCTCAATCACGCTGGGCGGAAACAGCAGCGAGTTGGCAGATAGCGCCTTGCTCAGGGGTATACCCCGCTGTACTTCCTCAATGGCATGGGTCACGGTATCCGCCAATGTCTGATTGCCAATTGCTTCGCGCGCAACACGCAACGATGCCACCAGTGGCACGCCCGCGCCAACGAGGGTTCCCAGCATCCGGCTGAATCGAACCAGCGCGAAGCGTGCGATCACAATGCCCACCGCGGGCGTTTTGAGCATGATTTCCTCCAGTCGGCGGCGGCCTTGATCCGTACTGGCAGCCCGCCGCAACGCCACGGCAGCAACTATCACCGCAGCTGCGAGCAGCAGTCCGTAATCGATCAGCCACGTGCTGGCGGTAACCACAATCTGCGTGAGTATTGGCAGGTTCTCGCCGAACTGCATAAAGATTTCAGAAAATCTCGGGATAAAAAACGTCAACAGGAAGATCAGCACACCGACAGCGACCACAGCCAGCGCGATTGGATAAATCAAGGCGGCTTTCATCTTGCCGACCAGTTCCTGCTCGCGCTGGCGGAAGTCGGAAATCTGCTGGAGCACGACGTGGAGAAATCCACCTGCTTCGCCTGCGCGGACCATCGCGACGTAGACGCTGGAAAACGCCTGCGGCCACTTGGCTAATGCGTCCGCCAGCGATTCGCCGCCCACCACGTCGTCATGGATCGCCTGCCATACATGCCGCGCAGCCGGATTGGAAGCTTCGCGCCGCAGCAGCGACAGCGACCGCGAAAGCGACAATCCACCCGCCAGCAGATTAGCCAGCTCGCGTGTGAAAGCTTCGACCGCTTTCCTGGGAATGCGGCGCGGCGCCTCGCCGTCCGTGGATCGTGATGAGGCGACGGGGGTGCCATTCTGTTCATGCAGCGCAATCGGGGACAGCCCTTGGCTGATCAACACATCCATCGCCGCCGCCCGGGAATCTGCCGGCACTGCGCCGGTGGTCTGGCGGCCGTTGCGGTCAATGGCGGTATAGGCAAAGACAGCCATTAGCGCATCACCTCCGGCGCAGGTTGAGGAATGTCCTCAAGCTGAATGCCGCCTTCTTCATCCTTGGTGTTGCGCATCACTTCTTCGACGGTAGTCTTGCCTTCACGGATCAGACGCCAGCCGTCCTCGCGCAGGCTGCGCATGCCCTGGGCAGCCGCAACCTTGCGAATCTGCTGAGAGGGCGCACGATTGAGAATCAGCGAGCGGATCTCATCGGTCACAGCCATCATCTCGAAGACACCCTGGCGGCCATAGTAACCCGTGTTCTGGCATTGCCGGCAACCGGTACCTTCATAAATGACTTCAGGCACCAGGTCACCAAAAGTCTGCCGCAGCTTGTCGACTTTGGCCTTGTCCACTTCGCGCTTGCAGTGTGGACAGATCAATCGCACCAGCCGCTGCGCCAGGACGATTTCGACAGACGATGCCACCAGGTACGGTTCAATGCCCATATCCACCAGTCGCGTGGCAGCGCCGGGAGCATCGTTGGTATGCAGTGTGCTGAAGACCAGGTGGCCGGTCAGCGATGCCTGCACCGCGATCTCAGCCGTCTCCTTGTCGCGGATTTCACCGACCAGGACGACGTCCGGGTCATGTCGCAGAATCGCCCGTAAACCGGCTGCGAAAGTCAAACCGGTTTTGGTATTAACCTGGATCTGGTTCACACCGCGCAACTGATACTCGACCGGATCTTCAATCGTGATGATCTTCCGTTCGGTATCGTTGATCTTGCTCAAGCCGGCGTAGAGAGTGGTCGTCTTACCCGATCCGGTTGGTCCGGTGACGAGGCAAATGCCATGCGGCAGATCAAGCACCTGGTTGAACAGCGCACTGTCGCGCGGCGACATGCCCAGATGCTCGATGCCGAGCAGGGCGTTGCTGCGCGCCAGGATGCGCAACACGACGGCTTCGCCGTGGATCATCGGAATGATCGAGACACGGACGTCGATTTCGCGGCCACCGAGCTTGAGTTTGATGCGGCCGTCCTGGGGAAGGCGCTTTTCAGCGATATCCAGGTGCGAAAGGATTTTGATGCGCGAAACGATGGCGGCATGGAAGCGGCGCACACTGGGGGGGACGTTGGCTTCATGAAGCACGCCGTCGATTCGGTAACGCAGGCGGAGTTGATCCTCAAAGGGTTCAACATGCACGTCGGTGGCGCGGGAGTCGATCGCCTCGATGAGGATCTGGTTGACGAACTTGATGATCGAGGCATCGTGGGCGGCGCTGGCGGCGTCGAGATCGTTGTCTTCCTCGGAATCGACGACCTGGATGCCGGCTTCGGCGTCGAGGGACTGGAGCGTGTCGGCGCCGACTCCCAGCAGATGCTTGAGGGCCCGATCAATCTCGGAGGCCGGAGCGAGGGCCGGTGTGCAGTCCTTGCCGGTGGCCAGGCGAAGCTGGTCCAGCGGCGCGGTATCCGAGAGACGTGACACCGCCACAAGCACACGGCCATTGGATTCTTCCAGCGGCAGGATGTTGTGACGCACCAGCAGGGTCACTGGAAACTGGGCGAGAAATGCACGGTCGGGGGCGGATTTCTCGACGTCGACGTAGGGAACCTCGTAGCTTTCCGCCAGTACGCGCAGCATCGCTTCCTCGGAAACGCCATCGGATTGGAGGATGGCGTCTTCGAGCGTCTTGCCCTGCTGAAGCAGCTCACGTGCGCGGGCTGCGCCCGTCGCATCAAGCAGGCCGCGTCGTCCCAGGATGTCGATCGGATCACTCAAGGTCTTCCTCTAATGTGCTTGTCCGTCAAGACGGATCGTCCTGCTGTGGTTCGATAGCCATGTCACGATCGGCGGCAGATCCGCCAAGCCGACGGCTTCCCTTTCGGGAAGCTGCCGGTGAAGGTCTTCATTCAAGGATGTTCATGATTACCAGCTGGGCTTCCTGCCGGGGCGTGAGCAGCTCCCGAAGTTCTTCGCGGGCGGTCTTCAGCTCGGCTTCGGCCTGCTGACGGGCGGCTCGGTAAGCTTCCAGGCGCTGGTGGATTTCCTGTTCGGAGGCATTCTCGTTATCGAGCGTCTGGCGCAGCTCCTGCGACGCGCGAGCAAGTGGGGTATTCGGCTCATTGGCGGGGCCGCCGGGGCCGCGCCGTCCGCCCCATCCACCGCTGCGCAGGTCGCGCTGAGCGTTGGTCACGCGCTCGATGCGAGGCTGAAGGACCTGCCATTCCTCGTCACTGATCTGCAACTGCTCGCGCAGGCGCTGAGCCATTCGCTGGCGCATCTGCTCAGGGTCCATCCGCTGGCCGCGCTCTCCGCGCTGGGGGCGTTCACCACGTTCCGGTCGATTGCCACGATCGCGGGCAGGGCCTTCCTGAGCGATTGCGACAGAACCGAGAAGAATCGCAAGGGCGAATCCGAGAGTTGAAACTGTGCGCAACATAGGACACTCACTTTCCGGCCAGTGGCCGATACGAGGGTTGCTATTGCTCCGATTTCTGATCGGAGTGGTTCGAGCGATCGGGGCCGCGGCGACGCTCGTCGCGATTGTCCCGTCGTTGACGTTCGAGGATTTGCTCGTACTTGGCGCGCTGCTCGTCCGTCAGCAGAGCGCGGGTTTGTTCCAC
>CAZSJB010000246.1:0-5298 GCA_964606625.1 uncultured Tepidisphaeraceae bacterium
ATCGCTGGCCTTGTTGCGCAGGTGTTGGCGGAGCAACTGGATCTCCTCCGCCTTGCGCACGAACGACAGCGCCAGGTAATCCAGGTCATTCTCGATCGCCCAGTCAATGCACTGCCAGTCACGCTCGGTAATCGAGGGAAGATTCACGTGGGTATTGGGCAGGTTGACGCCCTTGCCAGTCTTGAGGACGCCTCCGGCGGTGCACTGGCAGTGCAGTTGATTGTAATTCTTGTCAGTGCAGACAAACCGCAACAATCCGTCTTCCACCAGAATCCGATCCCCCACCTGCACATCATCCACAAAGTTGGGGTAGTTGGTGGAGACGCGCAGGCCTTCGCCGGGGGTGGGATTCCGCTGGATGATCAGTTCATCGCCCACATGAATTGGAATCCCGCCGCTATCGCCGATCTCCTGGATGGGATTGAGGCGGATCTTCGGCCCGCACAGATCTCCCAAAATTGCGATTGGCCGATCAAACCGAGCAGCCGCTTCGCGAATGTTGCGGAGCATCTCCAGGTGGCTGTTCAGATCCCCATGGGAGAAGTTCATCCGGCAGACATCCGCCCCGGCTTCGAAAATCTTGAGGAGGGTATCCGGTGAGGCAACCGCCGGCCCCATCGTCGCAAGAATCTTGGTACGGATCATCAGATTTGACATGGGCGTAAGTCTTCCGAAGCGTCAGGCATGCATTGTGGGGGCGGATAAGCAAAATGCAACGGCGGTTGCGCAAGTTTGGCAGGACCGGTTCAATCCATGCGGCGTTTGCCGGATCGCCATTCAGAGGGGGTCAGGCGCGTCCTGGCGCGAAACTGCTTGCTGAAGCTATGCGAGTCCGGATAACCGAGCATCTCGGCAATTCTGCCGATCGGAAGTTCGCTGAAGGCCAGCAGAGACCTGGCCTGGTCGATCCGGGCATCAATGGCGAACGCCCGGGGGCTCTTGCCGGTGGCCCGGCGGAAAAGCTTGTTGAAGTGTGAATGGCTGACACCAACCTTCTTTGCCATATCCTCGGCGGTCCAGCGTCGCTCGGGCTGGCTTCGGATCGCCTCAGCCAAACGCGCAATTGCCCCCTTCTGTCCCGGTGGAACCCCATCCGCACTTGCCTCCCGGCAGCACTCATACACCTCAAGCAAGGCCGCGCGAAACCACGTGCGGGCATTCTCATCGTCATCCGATTGCCATGCCGTCCAGGATCGTCGCAGCAATGCTGACATCAGTGCAGGATCCCGCATCGGCTGCTTCAACAGGCGCGTGCTGCGGCGCTGGAACTCCACAGCCACCGCTCCATCGCCGGTGATCTGGAAATGGGTATAGCTGACGATCAGCCGATGGCGCGGATCTTGCGTGGCACTGAAAAGCTGGCGCGGAGGATAAACAATCGCATCCCCCGCGCGTATGTCCGTTGGGCCCTTGGGACCGCACACCTCCCCTCGCCCCTGTACCACATACCAGAGGTTGAAACACTGCGCCGCCTCCGGCAGACGCCGCCATAACCAATACTCTCCACACTGCGCCCACCCAGCCAGTTCAATGTCAACACAAAATCCATCGTGCATCTGATCTATGATCGATTTTGACACAAACAAAGCAACAATGACATTGAACTAACGGATACTCCTCCTACCTTAATCATCGTTCTTGACACATAAGCAAGCCGCTTTCTCTGGTACCTGATCGGGTAGTCGGCACAGGAATGCGGCCCTGGAGAAGATCCCCATGGCATCGTTTCGTTATTATCCGGCGGTTCATCCAGAAGACTATGTCACGTTGGACACACAGTCGCTGCGTGATCGGTTCCTGATCGACGACCTGTTCGCTCCCGGTGAAGTCCGGTGGCGGTACTGCGGCGATGACCGCCTGCTTCTGGCAGGTGTCTGCCCTACCCAACCGATGGCACTCGTACGGCCGGACGAACTGGGGTCCGAGCCCCTGCTGGAGCGACGCGAGATTGGAATCGTCAACATCGGCAAAACGGGCGAAGTGCGGATCGGCAACGAGACGTATCAGCTCAATCCGCACGATGGCCTGTACATCAGTCGGGGCGCAGGCGAGATCACCCTGTCGGGCGAGGGCGCCATCTTCTATTGTGCTGCCGCTCCGGCTCATAAGACTTACCCAACTCGCCACATTCGGGCCGAAAATGCAAAATCCGTATCGCTGGGTTCTCGCGACACCTCCAACGAGCGCACCATCATGTTCTACGTGGCGCCGGGCGTAACCGAGAGCTGCCAGTTGATGATGGGCATCACCTCACTGGCGGCGGGAAGTGTCTGGAACACCATGCCCTGCCACCTGCACCTGCGACGAATGGAGGCTTATCTCTACTGCGACTTGCCGGAAGACCAGATGATCGTTCACCTGATGGGCAAGCCGCAGCAGACACGACATCTGGTGATGCGTAACCGCCAGGCTGTGATCTCCCCCAGCTGGTCGATCCATTGCGCTGCGGGCACCAGCAGCTACTCGTTCGTCTGGACAATGGTCGGTGAGAATCAGGAATTTGCCGACATGCAAGCCGTAGCTACCAAGGAACTCCTGTGATGCAAACCGCCACGGCGAATCCTCGCGACTGGGCAACCACCCCACAGCTCCGCGCCTTCCGCGAGCGTGTGCTCAGCTGGACCCCCGAACAGATCAATACGGGCTGGGAAGATGTCCTCGTCCCCCAGGGGGCAGCCGACCTGGGCGTCATCCTGGGGGATGAGGCCCTGCTCGACTGGACGGTTCGCTGGCTGGACTTCCACCTCGATGCTGGGATGCAGGAGAAGGACGGACGCATCCACTCAGGGTTGGGACGGATGGCAGGCAAGTCGCCCAATGGCCTGTGGCTGAATGACTTCTGCGGTAACTGGGGATTTCCGTTGGTGGCAGCCGGCGTGCTGCCCTCCCGGGATAACCCTCGCTGGCGCGACGCGATCCTTCGCATCACCGATTTCATTCTCGACAAAGCAGTGCGCACAGACGACGGCACGATCACGCATGGCGGCGGTGTCGCCAATATCTGGGTAGACACCCTTTACTACAGCGCGCCGGTGCTGGCTCATGCGTACGCTGTCTCGCAGGAGCAGCGCTACGCCGATGCCGCCGTCGAGCAGTGCCTGCTGCATGCCAAGCACCTGCGCAACAAACAGACCGGACTTTGGCACCATGACTGCAACCCCAAGCTTGGCACGCGAACCATCAATCTCTGGTCGCGGGGCAATGGGTGGATCATCTGCGCGCTGGGTGATGTCCTGTCGATCATCCCCAAGACAACCGCGCATTATGATCAGGTGCTGTACCTGTACCGCTCATTGGCTGAGGCGATCTTCCCGCTACAGCACAGTTCCGGCCTCTGGCGGGTGGATCCGCAAAACCCGGACGCACATCTGGAAACCAGCGGCACGAGCATGATCCTCTATGGCCTGTGCGTGGGGATTCGCGAGAGCTGGCTGGAGCGGTATGTCTTCTCGGCGGTCGAACGTGGGTACCGTGAACTGTTGACCTGGATCGACTCATATGGCCGACTCCTGGGCAGCCAATACCCTGCCGGCTGTGGAGGCTGGGATAACTTCAAGCTCACGCCCTTTGGCGAAAACACTTACACGACCGGCTTCTTTATGCGGCTGACTGCCCTCTACAACAAGCTTCGCCAGTAACCCGACGACAACCTTCTTAACACCTTCCGTCAGGGCTGATCCAGCGTCAGCGTGACATCAATGTCGTTACTCTTGCGCTGGAGGACCAGCGGCCGATAGATTCCGTTGCGGTTGGCGATTGCGGGCATCCAGGATCGCTGGCACCCAGGCGTGACCTCTACTCGATAAACACCCTGGGAATGCAGGACAGCCACGCTGTTGTCCTTCTCGATGATTCGTGTCTGACAGGAACCGTTGCTCTGTAGCATCGGTACGATCATCCGCACTTCCGCGCCCTTCGGCTGCGGCGGCGTAACCGTCACATGGATCCTCAGCCGCCCGGCGGTGAGCTGGTAGTACTGCATCACGCGAACACGCGAGACACGATCACACCAGTGGATCTGCACTACGACTTCATCCGGCGTCGCCCGGACAGTCTCCACAGCGATGTCCAACGGCTCATGCAAGGAAGCCAGGTCAACCCACGGCCCTTCCGCGATGCGCCAGCCAGGGCCTATGGCCACACCGCCTGGCGGGATGAGATCCTCCGGCAACCGGTACGCCGGCTGAGCAGAAAACGGCATCGCCAGTCCGAGTTCCAGCGGGACACCTGACCGATGAAAGCGCCCCAGGCCGGTGGCATCGTATTTCGGATCTGCAGCCGTATCCACCTCGATCTGCGTCCCGCCGCAAACCGCGAAGACCTTATGAAATGCCGGCTGAAGCGACAGAACATATCCGCCGATCTCAGCCGGCGCCGGAGCTTCTGGAATCTGGTCATCGGCAAACAGCCACGCCAACCCAAGACATGACGCAGCAAACAGGCTGTAGACGGACCAGGTTGCGTAGCGATCGTTGCCATGCCCCGACCGCGGATCAAATCCATTCTTGATGTGGCTCATCGGCTGGGCGTCGAGAATCCATCGTCGGATCGAGATGGCATGCAGACGCGCCTGGCGCTTAAAAGCGGCTGCAAGACGCGGATTGTGCTGGCGGTAACGACGTGCTTCCAGTTCACACACAGCCGCGCCGATGGCTTCCTGGAAGTTCATCTGCGCTGACCGACCGCCGTAGGGCATGTAGCCAGCCGGCGATGTGTACAGCAATTGCGTCAGGGCCCCGCGCTGCAAGTGCACATCGAGGGCAGCGTGCAGCGGTGACTTAAACCCCATGACAAAGGGCGTCGCCATCTGCAAGCGCGTGGTCATGTCATAGGTAAGTGGATCGCCGGGATCGCGGTACATCCCCCTGTCAGAGAAGTGCGTCATCTGCGCCGGCATGTATTTCTCGAAAAACCGCTGCCCCCAGATGATCGATCCATCATCCGGATCCGGGCCAAGCCCGTGCACCTGGCGCAATGCTTCGCCGGCTGCGGCATAGACCGTCCAGTTGTGCAACTCGTACAGCTTCGAACCGTCAGGGGAAATACCGTGGTAGATCTTCTCCGGATCAATGGAGCGGATCTGATCTGCCCATCGCGCACGGCGCTGCGGTTCGGCGTCCTGGAGCAACGGCCACGCCGTCATCAGTTCCCGCATCCAGAAATCGGCGGATTTCGCTTCCCCGCTGCTGAGGCGCAAGCAGCACCAGTCCATCCCGCGCAGGACTAGCGGACGCAGATGCTCCGCCCGTCCGGCGGAAAGCAGGATCGCGCCCGGCGCGACAAACCGGGACGAGGTCT